>CACZNF010000023.1 GCA_902782395.1 uncultured Erysipelotrichaceae bacterium
CTTCTTCCAGAAATCTATCGTACTTACGTAGTAACTGATGAAAGAAAAGAAAAAGTGGAACAACTAAAACAAACTATGAATGCTTTAGGCACCATCAAGCAATCTTTAGATAATTATGTCCATTCTTCTTTAAAACAACCATTCTCTACCCTTAAGGGTAAGTTGGATGAATTAAGCGCGCAATATGCACTCGCTAAAGAAGGCATTGAAGAATTCAAACAATACATTGAGTTCTTAAAAACTTCTAGTGAAGAAGCCTACACTTTAGTGTTTGTTTACTATTACCGTTTAAAACAAGTCGAGGGCTTACTTAGAGAAATTGCTATCCCAGAATTCTCTGAACCATACACAATCCGCATCGAAGACTGCTATGAATTATTGAATCAAATCGATAAAGCCATTAAGGTTCAACCAATTGCAGTTGATGAAATCAACGACATGGTCTCAACTCTTAAAAACAACGCTAATGCGGTGTTTGAAGAAATTGAAAATAAATTCCGTGAAATGCAGCTCGCAGAATCCGCTGTGGTCTATGCTAATAGAGACAGAAATCATCAAGATGATGTTCACCAACAACTTACCGCTTTAGAAAACGAATTCTATCAAGGTGAATTTGTGAAAGTCTATCACGAAGCTAATGCGATTTTTAAACGCATGCACGTCGAGGATACAGGTACAGCGAATGGCTAATATCATTTATCTAGATAACGCTGCTACCGCTAAAGTTGATCCTGAAGTTTTAGATTCCTATAACCAAATCACTCTCAAATACTTTGCTAATCCAAGCAGCATACATTCTCTTGGACAAGAAGCTTCACGCTTATTAGATAAAAGCCGTGAACAAATTTTAAACGTTCTTAAACTCACCCATCACGAAGTGATTTTCACAAGTGGTGCTACAGAGGCTAATAACTTAGCAATTAAGGGCTATTGCTTCGCTAACCGTTCACGCGGCAATCACATCATCACCAGTGCTAGTGAGCATCCTTCCGTTTTAAACACAGTTTTAGAACTCAAAGATTTTGGCTATGAAGTGACTGTTCTTCCAGTTAATGAAAAAGGCGCAGTAGAGGTTAAAACTTTAAAGGCCGCAATTAAGGATAATACCATCCTAGTTTCCCTCATGATGGTCAATAACGAAACAGGGGCTATTAACCCAATTAAAGAGATTGGTGAATATCTTAAAAAGTTTCCTAAAATTGCTTTCCATGTTGATATGGTACAAGCCATGGGTAAACTTCCTTTAGATTTAGACAATATTGATATGTTCTCTATCGCTGGCCATAAGATTCATGGTTTATTAGGCTCTGGCTTATTAGTTAAAGAAAAGAAAATCATTCTTAAAGCCATCAATAATGGTGGTGGTCAAGAAAACAACTTAAGAAGTGGCACTAATACGTTAGCCCTTTCTGCTTCTTTAGCAAAAGCGATTAGACTTGCTATTTCTAACCAAGCTAAAGACTATGAACATGTCAAAATACTAAGTAAAAGATTATTAGATTATCTTAAAGATAACCAAGATAAATATCGCATCAATTCATTCTTCGAAGAGAATCCATACATTGTTAATTTCTCTCTTCGTAATCATAAAGCCAGTGTTGTCGTTGAGGCTTTATCAAATAGAGGTATTATGGTCTCATCTTTATCCGCTTGTCACGCTAAACATGAAGACTATAGTGCGGTCGTTTATGCGATGACTAATGACTTAAATATCGCCCACAACACCATCCGTGTATCATTCGGAAAAGACAACACATTAGAAGAGGTAGAAGCCCTCATTAAAAACTTAGAAAGTATTATTAAGGAGATTAAGCAATGATCACCTATGACCATATCATGATCCGCTTTGGTGAATTATCCACTAAAGGCAAAAATAAGAAAGATTTCATTCGTACACTCACGGATAATATTAAAAATGCCCTCAAAGATTGGCCAGAATTATCGTTTGAAACACGTTATGACCATATTTATGTTGGTCTTAATAATCTTCCATATGAACCAATTATTGAACGCTTACAAGACGTCTCTGGTATCCACGCTCTTTCTTTAGTCTATCGCGCTAGTAAAGACATTGAAGATATCAAAAATAGTGCTTTAGCACTAATGAAGGAAGAACATGGTAAAACATTCAAAGTCAAAGTCAAAAGAGGCGATAAGACTTATCCCATCATTTCTGATGAAATCACCCGTATTGTGGCTGGTCATGTTTTAAGAAACACCCCAGAATTAAAAGTGGATGTTCATAATCCAGAAATCTTGCTTTCAATCGAAGTGAGACAAGAAGCCGCTTATATCTTCTGCAAAACCTTCTTAGGTGCTGGTGGTTATCCTTTAGGCGTCGGTGGTAAAACCATGCACATGTTAAGTGGTGGTATCGATTCTCCAGTAGCCGCTTATCTCATGATGAAAAGAGGTGTCAGCATTGAATGCATCCACTTCGCTTCCCCTCCATATACCCAAATGGGTGTCATCTATAAGTTAGAAGACTTATTACACGTCTTAAATAGATATCAAACACGCATTAGATTACATATCGTGCCATTCACTAAGATTCAAGAAGCAATTTACGATAATGCCCCTGAGAGCTACTGTATTACGTTAATGAGAAGAATGATGTTCCGTTTAGCGGATGCACTCTCTAAACGCCGCAAATGCCCAGTTATCAGTAGTGGTGAATCAATTGGTCAAGTTGCTTCGCAAACACTACAATCTATGCACGTCATTAATGCGGTTACCAATATACCAGTCATCCGTCCATTAGCGACCACTGATAAATTAGAGATTATCGCTATTAGTAAAAAGATTGGCACATATGATATCTCTATCAGACCATATGAAGACTGTTGCACAATCTTCACTCCTAAGGCTCCAAAAACCATGCCACATCAAGATGAAGTGGAAGAGTTTGAAAAGAAATTTGATTATGAAACATTAATCAAAGAAGCCTTAAACAATATCGAAGTGAAAATCATCACTCCTGAAACTAAACAAGAAGATCTCTTATAAAAGAAAAGGCCGATTCGATTGAACCGGCTTTTTAAATCCTTAATTACTAATAATTAGAATCTTGGTAACGCTAAATATGTAAAGGTGAAATCGCCTGATGAGTTGATGACGAAAAGGCCAGCTGCTACAGTGAAAGCGATTAACATGAGAGCGAAACCATAAGTCACAGCAGCACCACTGACGATGGTTGTGGCAATGGATTTGCCTCTAATTAATGGATCACGAATGCCTCTAATGCCTTTGACTAAAGCCACGATAGAGAACGCCAAACAAACGATGGCTAAGAAAGCGACAACCCAGGTTGCGCCATTATTGTTTAAAGCAGCGTTGACACCGATTAAAATGTTGAGAATGAATTCACCAACAAGCATGAGAATAGCTAATGCTAACATATAAATATCTCCTTACTCTACTCTTGCTTTTAAGTATATATCAAACGCTCACGCGCGTGAACTATTTTCGTCTAATTCGAATAACAAAAAAGCTGAGCATTAGCCCAGCATTTTTATTGATTAACTTAATTAAGCCTTTTTAGCAGTTTTCACTAAGTCAGCGAAAGCTTTTGGATCATTGATGGCTAATTCAGATAACATCTTACGGTTAATGTTGATGTTAGCTTGTTTTAAACCGAACATGAATTTGCTATAGGAGATATCGTTTAATCTGCATGCAGCGTTGATACGTCTGATCCATAATTTACGGAAATCTCTTTTTCTGTCTCTACGGGAGATGTATGCATAGCGTAAGCTGTGCATGACTTGTTCTTTCGCAGTTTTGAATAATAAGTGTTTGCTACCGAAATAACCAGAGGCTCTTTTTAAAACTCTTTTACGACGGGCGTGTGTGACTGTGCCACCTTTAACTCTTGCCATATTCTAGTGTCCTCCTTATTTAACGATGAGAAATTTAATTCTCTTGTAGTCTGTCTTATGTAAGACAGCAGACTTCATTAAGTGTCTCTTTTGTTTTGTGGTTTTGTGTGGGGCTAAATGTGAAACATAGGCGTGATGTCTGACGACTTTGCCTGTGCCTGTGAGCTTAATTCTTTTCATTAAAGCTCTTTTGCTTTTCATTTTTGGCATAATATTTTCCTCCTACTTCTTCTTTGGGGCGAGTATTGCATACATCCAACGGCCTTCCATGGCAGATGGCTTTTCAATATTCGCGTATTCACTTAATTGAGCGATGAACTTATCCATGACTTCCTGGCCGACTTCGATGTGAGTCATTTGACGACCACGGAAACGTACACCAACTTTAACTTTGTTGCCGGCTTCTAAGAATTTTTGCGCGGCTCTGGCTTTGGTATCCATATCATGACCACCAATTTGTGGTGTTAATTGGACTTCCTTAACTTCAACAGTGTGTTGATTTTTCTTGGCTTCTTTGGCTTTCTTTTGTTGTTCAAAGCGATATTTGCTGTAATTGATAATCTTGCAAACCGGAGGTTTGGCACCAGGTGCCACACAGAGAAGGTCCATGTCGTATTCATTGGCCTTGAATTGTGCCTCGCGAGAAGACATTGTACCGATTTGTTCACCATTAGGTCCGATTAAAAGAACTTCTGGAAAACGAACGTTTTCATTAACTAAATCTTTGTTTTGGTTGTTGCCAGGTTTTTTGTTATTGGCGTAGCGATTGTCGATGATAAGTATCACACTCCTTTTTGTTAAAAAACGGATGCATATTGCACCCGTTAACATTCTTAGCCCATAAGAAGTAGCGTTAGCCAACCAACTTTTGTCAGTCTGGCGAGAAGCGGGTGCCTCTGCTTTCTACGTTTTAGCGATAAGATATTATCATTATTAATATAATGTGTCAAATAGTTTTGTTAATTTGATTTAGATAAGAAAGTATAGAGTTCACCAATTGGAATTGGTTGTGAATATTTAAAGCCTTGTAAGTAGTCCGCGGACATATTTGAACAACGCTCTTCATCTTCATTATTTTCAATGCCCTCAAATAAGACGCGAAAGTTGAAATTAGAGAACATTTTAGCTAGGTTTTCAACAAGCTGCTCAGAGCGTTTATCTTCGCCTGATGCAATGACCATTGATCTATCGAATTTGATGATATCAAATGGTAACTCAAAAATACGTTCCATATTGGAGTAACCGGTACCAAAGTCATCGAGATAGAATTTAATGCCTTTTTCGTGGAGTGTTTCAATTCTGTCCTTCATAATCATGAAGTCTTCAAGGTTTTGCGATTCAGTTAATTCAATAGCGATACTTTCTGGATCGATTCCGTTATCTTCAATAATCTTTATAATGTCATCACAGAAAACGCCACTCTTAAGCTCAATCATGGAGACGTTAATACTAATACGATTAATTGTGTAGCCTTCTTGACGATATTTTTTGATGATTTCGCAGGCCTTATTAGCCACAATCTTGGTAATAGCGTGAACAAGTTCATTTTCTTCCGCAATTGGTACAAAAGTACCAGGATAAACTAAACCTGTTTTATCAAATTTCATACGCGTTAAGGCTTCTGCGGTATCGTATTTCTTCGTAGAGATGTTATAAACAGGTTGGGCAAAGACTAAAACACGTGGGTCGTCTAAGTCACCTTTTCTAGCAATATCCGCTAATTGTTCAGTAATATAACTTTCAGTTTTATAACGTTTCAAATCGCTATCTTTAACCCGATGAGTAACGTTATCTGGAATATCGTCATTAACATATTCGATAAAGGCCGCATATTCATTATGCGCAATCTTGCCTTGCAAGGATTCACCATAAACAATCTTATATGGAATCTTTAATATAGCGTATTGTTCTCTAAAGGCTTTGAGGATTGTTTCCATCCATTCTTCATAGTCTGGGTTACGGTCTTTTCTGGCAATTAAGATAACTTGTCCGTTATTAATTTGGAACATAGTTCCATCTCTAAACAATTCCGCAGCGAAACGTCTTATTTGTGCTTGTACTTCTTCAGGGAACGATTTACCTTCACCAACATAATCCGGAAGAGTCATGCTCATAAAGATAAACTCTAGCTCTTTCCTATATAAGTTTTTGACCATATCACGCATAGCGTACTTATCTAATGTACCCGTAGAGATGTCATATGGATTAGCATGCATGGTGAAGAGCATAGCAATCACAGGAAGAGCAAATGTAATTGTTGTTAATGACGCTTCATTAATAATTAATTGTGCGGTTCTAATGATGACTGAAAGCGCGATCGTAGCAAAGAAAACATAGGCTACTCGTTTAAAAACGAGTTTTCTCGCTTTTAAGACCACGAAAAATAGAAAGGCCGTATAGACATAGTAACCGATGATAAAGACATCGACGACTTCGCGATACGCTGTACCATCTTCGATATGGAAGCCGAATCCGAGAATAGAGAAGAGAATATCAATGGCCACTAAAAGGAGGAACAAACTTAATGAAACAATGCCAATAACTCTTGCTTGTTTCTTATTCATGTTTGTCGCATAGGTCGAATATAAAGCAAATAAGAAGAACACAATGAACAAAAGCGAATGGTATAGTATTCGCATAAAGTATATTAAATATTTAATATTCTCTGCATAATGCGCTAATAATTCGTGATAACCGATATTATCAATCGCAGCCAATACGAGAATAAAGACGATACCAAAGAAAATATAAAAACTCTTAGTCCTATTGACGTAAGAGAATATTAATAAGATAAAGACAACACAGCAAAGAGCAATGACAGCGACATCACCCATTCTGGAATATAGACGAATTAGTTCAGTTGGCATAATAAGACAAAATGCACGTCACTAACGATTATAAGAGTGCCAAAAAAGATCTCCCTAAATCAATTTATGATGCACCTTGATTAATTTCATTATATACCAGCAATGAAAATAAAAATATATAGTTTTATGCGCACAAGAAAAGCGCGCCTACAATGACGCGCTTTGTTTTGCTTTGTTTAAATCAACGATTACTTATTTTCAGAAACAAGTAGTGCTTTGTTTTTAATTTCTTCATCGATGAGTTTTAAGAATTCATCAATGCTAACAGTGATTTGCTCTTGAACACCAAATCTTCTATAGGTCACTGTTCTATCATCTCTTTCGTGATCACCAAGAACAAGTGTGTATGGAATCTTCTTCATTTGAGAAGATCTCATTCTATAACCGAGCTTATCGTTAGAGTCATCGAGAGTCACTCTAAGACCATGTTCTTTCACCCTTAGTTTCTTCAATTAAGAAGGCGATGAAACGATCTAAAGAACCTAAAATTGCGCGGTGAACAACAACTGGTCTAGCTTTCTCACCTTTTTCATCGATATAGGTAAGTTCAAATCTCTCTGGTAATTGATAGTCAAGTTGAATGGTGCTTAATGTCACATCATGACCAATGGCGCTCTTAACTTGAACGTCAAGTTTTGGACCATAGAAAGCCGCTTCACCAATGGCTTCGTAATAATCAACACCTAATTCTTTTAAAACTTCACGTAATTGGTTTTCACTCTTTTCCCAAAGTTCATCATTACCGAAATATTTTTCGGTATCGTTAGGATCTCTTAAAGATAAACGGAATGCATAGTTTTGGAATCCAAAGTCGTGATAGACATCAAGAATAAGTTTAGTAACTTCTTTGAAGACATCACCAATTTGAGTTGGCATACAGAAGATGTGGGAGTCGTTTTGATAGAACGCTCTGGTTCTTTCAATACCAGTCAAGGCACCTGAAGCTTCAAAACGGAAGTCAGCAGCGATTTCTGCAATCTTTAATGGTAATTCACGATAAGAGTGCAAAGCACTTCTATACATCACCATGTGATGTGGGCAGTTCATTGGCCTTAAAACATAAGACTCATTATCAACATCCATTTTTGGGAACATATCCTTTTGGTAGTGGGCCCAGTGACCAGATGTCTTATATAATTCAACGTTGCCTAAGCATGGAGTTAAGACGTGCTTATAGCCTAAGGCTATTTCTTTATCCATGATGTAGTCACTTAACATACGTCTAACAAGGAAACCGTTAGGTAACCACATTGGTAAACCCTTACCCACAAGGTCATCGTACATAAAGATACCTAATTGTTTGCCTAAAATACGGTGGTCTCTTCTCTTTCTTTCTTCAAGAATTTCGAGCCATTTATTTAAATCTTCGGCGGTAAACCAAGAGGTACCATAGATTCTAGTTAATTGTTTGTTTTTACTATTACCTCTCCAGTAGGCACCTGCTAAAGAAAGTAGTTTAAAATGTTTAATGAGTCCTGTGGACATAATGTGTGGTCCACGGCATAAGTCAACGAAGTCACCTTGCTTGAAGGTGGTAATACTTTCATTAATTTCTTTAATGAGTTCAACCTTATAAGGATTGTTTTTGAATAGTTCGAGAGCTTGCTCTTTAGTAAGTTCTTCGCGAACGATTCTTAAATCTTTGCCTGCTAATTCTCTCATTTTCTTTTCGATAACTGGGAGATCGTTTTCTGTAATAACGTCTTCACCGAAATCGATGTCATAGTAGAAGCCATTCTCAATAGCAGGTCCAAAGCCAAACAAGGCTTTTGGATATAATTCTGTAATAGCTTGTGCTAATAAGGACAATTTAAAAGGAAAGGGATTGGTCATTACAAGAACCCCAACCTATACCCAAATTGATTATAGGGACACTACCGATGACAACATTGAATTATTTGGATTTTATGCTGATAAAGGTGCGGGAAATAGTGAAACTTTTACATATCTCAAAAACGATAAGGTAATGGCAAAAGTTAATGTGCAAACACACTACTATGATGAAACCGGGGTAAGATACAGTATTGGCAAACTCTACCAAAGGGAAAATGCCGACTTCAATTACTGTGAAATAACAAATCATGTTACAGATCCCATCATATACTATCGATGGCCATGAAGAGCTTGAAAAATTAGAAGAAATCAGCTATGGACGAGCCGATAAATACAGAATGGCACTAGGCTTTGAAGTATTGCAAAGCTATAGCATAATCCATCAAAAAATAACCAAAAACATAATGGAAAATTGGACTAATAAAAATTCAGCTTATTTATCTAGATTTGGAGTTATGAATGTATATGGAATGCATATTGCATCTCTTGAAACCGCTTGGCTTGCAGATGAAATAGCTGACATTTATGCCAAAGAATTTAATGTGAAATGGAACAGGGAAAATTCTGCAACAATACTTGGAGGAATTAATTTAGAGGACACCTACCTGCATATTCTAAATGCAGACATGGGAATGAAAATTACTGGAAAAAGCCAGAATACGGAATTATTCAGATTTATCAACTCCTTAAATCTGCCGAATGTTGAAGATTACGTTCTTGAACCCGTTGCAGAC
>CACZNF010000024.1 GCA_902782395.1 uncultured Erysipelotrichaceae bacterium
CTTGACGAGCAAAACGGCATTGAAATAATGAACATCATTAAAAGGATTTCTAAGAAATCTTTAGTTATTATTGTTTCTCATGACCAAACACTCACTAAGAAATACGCTGATGAAATTATTGAAATGGATAATGGTGAAATAGTTTCAGTCACTAAACAATCAGAAATTAGTGACGAGGACAAACATCTACCAGTCGTACAAAACGGCATACCAAACACGAAAGGAAAGATTCCAGATTCGTTTTTGTTAAATCATACATTCCATACAATGAAACAAAAGAAACTAAGGACAGGATTATGCTACACGATGACATCTTTAGGACTTATTGGTGTGGGTTTAGCGTTTGCCTTATCTTCCACAATTGCGAGCAATATCAAACAAGCGTATCGCGAAATAGTGGATGATAATTCAATTATTGTTTCCTTGAAAGATAAGAATAGCTCTATTCAAGGAAGATACGCTGCCAATTTCTATGAAACAAATGATATCAAAGCAACATATCCAGAATATATCAACGATGTCGGAGTAACTTATTACTGTAATTTTGAGAAGTTCTTTAAAGATAAAAATACTTTAGCGTTTGTGAGAGGGTATACATATTGTGAAATACCAGGTTTCAGTGCTCGTCATATTAATGAATTTGAATGGATAGAGGATATTAATACAACAATCTATCCAAGAACAATTAAAGAACTAGATGATGACGAAGTAATCCTTTCTTTAAATATATCAGCATTAAGAGATTTATGCTTTGATCTTCAAATAGAAAGAACTGTCACCTCACTAAGTAACTATATAGAAGAACATGATTTACAAGTATTCTTTGACTGAAGAAATGATGATTGGGAATATAGTGACCAACAACTTTTAGATGAGATTTCCCACGAACGACGCTATTACGACTAAGGACAATGAGCCTTGGGTTATGAAGAAAATGTACTATCTAAAAACAAAAGAAAATAGAGACGAACTACTTAACCTATTACATGATGATGTAGAGATGGACAAATATATCTTTGAAATCGCCGATGAGAATTATTATCCTTGGCTTTATTATGATAAAAGAATGGAAGATAGAAATCGTATTATCGTTTTTACTAATACTTTAGCCCATATACCAAACGCTCATTTAGAATTCTTTATGAAAAACGATAGTAATCTTAATTCGCCAATACTAGGTAATGAAAGTGGTTATTTAATTCGTCACGAAACATTAATGATGGGTTTTGCTAGAACCATGTATTTTTCTAAAAATGAACAGCAAATATATGAGATAGTTGATAAAGCCACGAGCAAGAATAATAATGGCTTTTTTGAGGAAAAACTCCCAGATGGTGTTTTAAGTGGAAATTACGCAAAAAGTCTGCAAAACGGAATTCAATTTGGAGTTTTTGATGAAAAAACACTGCAAAAAGGCACTAAACCAGAGACATTAGATGAAATAGCTATTTCTGATACTCTTGCCAATGAATTAGGCATCAAAGACACAGGTGAAACGATCTTTGTAACAACGCCAAGAAAAGAAGTGATAACTAATAATGGAGGCCTTATTAGCGATTACGCAGTTAGCACTTTAAAAGTCACAGGAATTGTTAGATCAAATAAGAATGCTATTTATCATTATAAGAATTGGACAGCCCTCTTTTATCAGTGCAAGATTGGTGTCAGCGCTTTTGAGTTACAGACAACATCAGTGGCTTTTTCTTTAAATGATTCAAAGTTTATTAACGAGAGTGTCAAGCTATTTAAAAGAGGATTTCCTGACTACAATTGTGTTAACCCTCTTTCCGACATTAATGATAGTGTGGATACAGTGTGTTTTTATATCACAATTGTCCTTATCGTTTTCTCTTTTGTAGCCACTTTGATATCTGTTCTTTTATTAACGATTTGTAACTACCTTTTTATTTTAGAAGGAAGGAAAGAAATTGCTCTTGCTAGATGTTTAGGAGTTAACAAAAAAGAGAGCAGAAAGTTTCTCTATTACCATTCGTTAATTCAATGCTTTATTTCTTTTGTAGTTGCTAGTGTTGAACTGTTTTTATTTTCTATCGCCGCGAACTTTGAGGTAGGTAGTGCCTTATCAATGAACTTTCATTTTTCTTTCAATCCAATAGCGTTCTTACCAATGTTCATTTTGTCTCTATCTATTGCTTTAATTTCGAGTTCAATTATGAGCAGAAGAATTAATAAAATTAATCCGATTGAAGCGCTTACTCAATAAAACAAATTTTATTTTGTTTTGTGAATTTTATATTTTTCCCTTATAATAGGTAGCGCATTAGAAGAGGAAAACACTATTATGGGATTAAAAGCAGGCATTGTTGGTTTACCAAATGTGGGAAAGTCTACGCTTTTTAACGCAATTACTAATTCTCACGTTGAAGCGTCCAACTATCCATTCGTATCAATTAATCCAAATACCGGTGTCGTTAACGTTCCTGATGAAAGATTAGATTTTTTAACCGATATTTTTAAACCTGAAAGAAAAATTCCAGCAACAGTTGAATTCACTGATATTGCTGGTTTAGTCAAAGGCGCTTCTAACGGTGAAGGTTTAGGAAACAAATTCTTAGCCAACATTCGTGAATGCGATGCTATCGTAGAAGTTGTGCGTTGCTTTGAAAACGCTGATATCGTTCACGTTGAAGAGTCAGTCGATCCTATCAGAGATATTGAAATCATCAATTTAGAACTCGTTATGGCGGATTTGGATACTGTTGATAAACGTATCGAAAAGAGTGAAGCGAAAGCAAGAATTGCTAAAGACAAAGAAGCAATTTATGAAATGGCTTTATTAAAGCCTTTAAAGGAAGTTCTTGAACAAGGACAACCAGCTAGAAAAGCTAAATTAACTGAAGATCAAATTGCATACTGCAAAGTGAATTATCATTTGCTCACAGATAAACCAATTATCTATGTGGCTAATGTTGGTGAAAATGATCTTTTAGATTTAGACAACTGCAAGTTCTATCAAGACGTTTTAGATTACGCTACAAAGGAAGGCAATCAAGTCATTCCTGTTTCTGCGCAAATCGAAAGCGACTTATCTGAATTAAGCGAAAGCGAAAGAAAAGAATATTTAGCGGAACTTAATGTTTCCGAATCTGGCTTAGAAAAAGTTATCAAAGCCACATATAAGTTATTAAACTTATCAACATTCTTTACAGTCGGTGCGGATGAATGCCGTGCCTGGACATTTAAAAACAACATGTCAGCGCCTGAATGTGCTGGTGTGATTCATACTGATTTCCAAAAAGGTTTCATTTGTGCGGAAGTATATCCATACGACGCCATTAAGGAACTTGGAAGCGAACACGCTGTTAAAGAAGCGGGAAAGATTAGAACAGAAGGTAAAGGATATTATCCAAAAGATGGTGATATCATGTTCTTCCGTTTTAATGTGAAAAAATAATGAGAATTGGTTTTTCAAGCGATATACATAGACTAGTCGCTGGTCGCAAATTAATGCTCTCTGGTGTACACGTGCCTTATGAGCTAGGTGAATTAGCTCATAGTGATGGTGATGTAGTATTTCACGCTGCTAGCGAAGCTATCTTAGGAGCGCTTGCGCTTGGCGATTTAGGAAAGCACTTCCCAGGTACACCTGAATTTAAAGATATCGATTCATCGATAATTGTTAGAAGAGTGGTGGGAATGATGCTTGATGAAGGCTATGAAATCAACAACATTGATATCTCCATCACATTAGAAAAACCAAAACTTGCTCCATTTATTATGGAAATGCGCCAAAACCTTGCGTTATTATTAAATACTTCGATAGACAACGTTTCCATTAAAGCGGGAACAAACGAAGGTATCGATGAAATCGGCAAAGGCCTTGCCGTTAAAGCAGAGGCGATTGTCATGCTTAAGAAGAAAGGGGAATAAAATGGACATTATTGAAAATCTCAAACTTAAATTACAAGCTGCCCTTTTAGCCCTAGGTCAAGAAGTTGCTTTAAATGACATCGTCATTGAAAAGAGCAAAGATGAAACTCATGGTGACTACGCTACAAACGTCGCTATGAAATTTTCTAGATTATTTGCCAAAGCGCCACGCGATGTTGCCGCTATGTTAATCGAAAAGATTGATATGGAAGGCATCGATAAAGTTGAAATCGCTGGTCCTGGTTTTATTAACTTCTTCATGAAACACGATTCATTACAAGCGTTTGTCAGTAAAATCATTTCTGAAGAAGATAACTATGGTCGTTCACCAAGAAAGAACAAAAAGATTAACGTTGAATTCGTCAGCGCTAACCCAACAGGTTTATTACACGTTGGTACCGCTAGAGGTGCAGCGATTGGTGATAGCATCTCCCGTATTTTAGATTTCGCGGGTTATGATGTGACCAAAGAATACTACATTAATGATGCTGGTAGCCAAATCACAAATTTAGCCTTATCCATCCAAGCTAGATACAAAAACCTTTTTGGTATTGAAGCTGAAATTCCAGCGGATGGTTATGCTGGACAAGATATCACCGATATTGCTCAATCAATCAAAGATGAAATTGGTGATGCTGCTTTGAAAATGGATGACCCTGTCGCCTATTTTAAAGAAAAAGGCATGAAAATTGAGCTTGATAGAATCATTGATGACTTAGCTCTCTTTAGAGTTAAACATGATGTCTTCTCATCTGAAAAAGCGATTAGAAGTAACAACGCTATCGAAAAGGAAATCGAATTCCTCAAAGATTACGTTTACGAACAAGATGATGCCTTGTATCTCAAGACAACAGCGTTTGTTGATGATAAAGATCGTGTTATTAGAAAGAGCAATGGTGACTATACCTACTTCATGCCTGATATTTGCTATCACGTGAATAAGATGTCTCGTGGCTTTGATAGTATTATCGACGTTTTAGGCGCTGATCATCATGGCTACATTAATAGAATGAAATCCGCTTTGATGATGCATGGCTATAAAGAAGACACTCTCCATGTTGAATTAATTCAAATGGTGAGATTCTTAAAAAACGGTCAAGAATATAAGGCTAGTAAAAGAAGAGGCGACGCTATTACTCTCCGAGATGTTTGTGAAGAAGTCGGTGTTGACGCTATGCGTTACTTCTTTGCAATGCGTGCCCCATCTGGTCATTTAGACTTTGATATGGACTTAGCAATAGAACAAAGTTCTAATAACCCAGTTTATTATGCCCAATACGCTCATGCGAGATTATGTTCAATTCTTGAACAAGGTAAAGACATTCCTCTCGATGAGTCTGCTAAATTATTAAGCCAACCATCAGAAATGGCTTTATTAAAACACCTTGCTGATTTCCCAAATGTGGTGAATGATGCGGCCAAAGACAAAGCCCCATACAAGATTACTAACTATGTACACACATTAGCGGAACTCGTTCACGCTTTCTATAACGAATGCCGTGTTATTGATCAAAACAACAAAGAACTCAGTGGTTCACGTCTTGCTTTAGTTAAAGCAAGTAGAATAGTTATTAAAAATGCGCTCGCTCTTGTTGGCGTTAGCGCTCCAATACACATGTAGGAGGACATGAATATGTCAAAATCATTATTAGACCTCGCTTTCGATTACGTTAGCGAACAAAAACAACAAAGCAAGTTCCAAGACATTTGGAATTACTGCGTTGAAAAAGCTGGCTTAAGCGAAGAAGAAGCCGCTGCAAAAGTTTCCCGTTTCTACACAAACTTAATGCTTGATGGTCGTTTCGTGACTTTAGGCGAAAACGAATGGGATCTTAGAATCCGTCACAAATTCGAAAAGGTCCACATCGACATGAGCGAAGTTTATTCCGATGTTGAAACCTTCGACGACGACAGTGAAGAAGAAGAGGAAGAAGCGGAATACAACAAAGCCTTTGAAGAAGAAAACGAACAACAAAAGGATGAAGACTTCAACGCTGATGAAAACGAATCAGACGAAGAAGAAAAAGAGGATAACGAATTTTAATGTTTGAATCTATCGTCTCTAAAATTGAGCAATATGATTCAATAGTCATTTTTGGTCACTTAAATCCAGACGGTGATTGTTACGGTAGTCAAATTGCTCTAAGAAACATCCTTAGACTTAAGTACCCACATAAAAACGTTTATGCTGTCGGTAGTGGGTTAAAAAAGTTTTTTGATATTATCGGCAAAATGGATGTAGTTTCAGATGAAATTATTACCCAGTCTTTAGCTATTGTTTTAGATAGCAACGATCTCAACAGATTGGAAGACAAAAGAGCCGCAACTGCGAAAGATTTTGCCAAAATTGACCACCATATTGACACATTCACATTCACTGAAGGTCCTGAAGTTATTGACGATAAGGCGACCTCAACATGCGAATTAATTTATTTGTTTGCTAAAGAGAATAATCTTGAGATTGATTTGATATCCGCGAGCGCTCTTTATCTTGGCATGATGACTGATACAGCAAGATTCCAATTTGCTAGTAACTTTGTCAGAATGTTTGATATTGCTAAGCACTTATGTGAATTAGGGGTTGATCCAATTCTTCTTAACAAGACTAATAATCTTGTTCCAGAATTCACCCTTGATATTAAATCCTTTATTTATAGTCATGTTATCAAAGATCAACGTGGCATCGTCTACGCCGTAGCAACTAAACAAGAAAGAGAAGCTTTAGGCGTAACTTCCCAACAAACAGTTGGTAATACATCATTACTCAGTTACGTTAGCGGTTATCCAATTTGGTTCATCGCTTCCGAAACAGACACAGGCGGTATGCAAGTGGAAATTCGCAGTAGCATCCATAACGTGCAACGCATCGCTACACATTTTGGTGGTGGTGGTCACGAATTCGCCGCTGGCTTTACCATCAAAGAATTCACACCAGAAAGAATCGAAGAATTGCTTAACTTATGTGCAGAAGCCAATGAGAAAGGAAAAGAATAATATGTGGGAAGAACAATTAAACGCTGCTATTGAAGCGGGCGTCAAAGCTATTGAAGGTATTTTAAAGATTTATAACAGTAATTTTGATGTTGAGATTAAAGATGACAATTCACCTGTTACTCTCGCTGATAAAAACGCTGATAAAGTAATTAGAAAATATCTTCATGAAAAATTTCCAACATATGCTTTCTTAACCGAAGAAAGTACTGATGACTTATCTAGATTAGAAAATGATTTCGTTTGGATTGTCGATCCAGTCGATGGCACTAAAGATTTTGTCGCTAGAGATGGTGGTTTCACCACAAACATTGCTCTTGCTTATAAACATGAAGCAGTGGTTGGTGTGGTCGTTGTTCCATTAACTGGTGAAGTCTATTATGCCGCTAAAGGTTTAGGTGCTTTCTATCGCAAGGATGGAGTGACCAAACGCATACACGTCAACGATAAATTGACTGATTTAACAGTTTATAAGAGTGTTTTCCATTCAAAGCCAAACGAAGAAGCAATGTATGAAAAACACAAAGATAGAATTGGCAGAATTGAGAAGTGGGGTTCCGCTTTAAAACCATGCCGTATTGCCCAAGGTTTAGGCGAATTATCATATCGTTTAAGCGATGGCACAAAAGAATGGGATACCGCTGCTAGCCAAGTAATCGTGGAACAAGCAGGTGGTGTTTATCTCACTCCAAAGAAAGAACGAATCATGTACAATCGCGAGGATGTGCACAACCGCGATGGTTATATTATTTGCAATAGAATTGAAAATTTTCTTCTTTAAGTTATAATAATTGCAATGACACTTGTCGCTTGTAATAGTGGTAATAGCGCTGCAGATTCTACAAAGAAACCTGATAATTCTGGTAGCAAATCTCAACAACCATCAACTTCTAAAGCTCCAACATGGGGTGATTGGACAGTTGCAAGACCAGCTACATGTGCTGCTGAAGGTGTTGAAGAACGCACAAACACCGCTGGTGAAAAAGAAACAAGACCAATTCCAAAGTCCAACTATCACACATGGGCTGATGACGGTGACGTCGAAGCGAGCAATGGCGGTGTTGCTTATAAGAAAGTCAAATGTTCTGTTTGCCAAAAACAAGGCATTATGATTGCTGCTGCTAATGCTACAATTACTGGTGGTCAACCAAAGAGTGCTCCTGAAGGATGTGTCAAATTAGACGCTAATGGTGATTACATGGAAGTTAAATTCTATCTTCCAGAAGCTAAAACAGGTATTATCTTCCAACGTGGTGCTATGGACTATTGGTATGAAGATTCTAACAACAACCAAGAAAAGACATATTATTCACAAAACAAAGGTAATACAGACGAGGCTGCAGGTATTGGTAACTTCAAACTCGAAATCGGCCTTGAAGGTGATTTAAAAGAAGTCAGCATCGCTGATAAAGTGGGTGTCACATTTGGTAGCATGTTGCCTAAAGAAGGCGGCTCTGAATTTGGTGGTCACCAATGGTCCGCTATCAGTGATTGCGAAGTCGGCACTGTTTCATTATCTGCTGGTTTAAATACAATTAAATACACCAGAGTTGATAGCTACAACTTAGCTGTTCACGATTTCGTTATCGCATTCAACGCTTAATTGTTAAACCAAAAGTTGAATATTCGGCCTGGGCGCAATGCTCAGGCCTTTATTAATACACGTAAATGGATGCTACATTTTGGGGCGATGCTGATCACACCTTCGTTATCGGTGAAGATACATACAGAGTCTACGCTGATAAGACCAAAGAATTCTGGGGTTGCTTAGGCGTTACACGTAACGTTGAAGCTTAATTCTTAGATAGCTTAAATAAAATGGAATCATCTTCGGATGGTTCCTTTTTTCTTTATTTATGAAAAGTTGTATATTATAGAAAGTGAAAATAAAATAGGGAGAAAGTTTTATGGAAAAGTTCTTTAATGCATTAAGCAAACCAGCCAAATGGATTTTTATCATTGGTGGTTTGTTCTACGCAACATGGTTCATCATCGAAAACGCACTTAGCATTGATGGCCAATTTGTATCCGTTATCCGTGGCTTAGTTGTTTTATCAATCGGCGCTATTCTTATCGCGGGTGCACCAATATTAGTCATCTGCCGTAAAGATGAAGCGGCAAAGATGGTTTTCTTATTCTTATTAGGATATTGGGTTTTAAATTCTGCTCAAGCATTCTTAGGAAACGCAGAAGCATTTACAGATTCTAATGAAGGCTTAGCTATTGCCTCTGGAATCTTTGCTTTAATTGCAGGCTTAGGCTTAGCGGCAATCATCGTATTAGTGGCCTTAGAATTCATCTTTAAATTCAAAGCATTACGTTTCATTGCTTTCTTAGTGATGTTAGGTGTGATCGTCTTTGGATTCCTTGCTGCCTTGTTAGTTGCTATTTATGCTGGCACGAGAAATGTTTTCTGGCCAAATGGTGTGCAATTACTCATTGAATGGATGATTCTTCCAGTAGTGGTTCTATTTGGATATATCTATTTCTTAGGTGCGCCTAAAAAGAATAAATAAAGAAAAACGCAAAAAAGAAGGTGGCCATTCATAAAATGGTCACTTTTCATTTATTCAACATGGTTATAGAATAACAAACAGAGGTAAAGAAATATTATGAATAAAAAGTATTTTTTAGGTTCGCTTCTTGTCCTTGCTTTAACAGTAACCAATAGTGAAAGCAGCATTATTCAACCTAGCAAAGATCCAGGTGAAATTACTGGTGGCACATTCAAATTTGATGACAATCAACTCAACACCGCGCAAGAAATTCATACTGCAAATCAATTAAAGTATTTAAATCTTCAAAAAGAATACTACAGCATGACTAAGAGTGATTTGGATAACTGTGATGCGAAAGGTAACAAAAACGTTTCCACTCCAGAACAAACAGAACTTAGTTGGGAATTCACCGCGCCAGAAGGTTATGAAGTTAAAAACTTCACATTAGTCTTCAGCCAAAACATGGACTTAAGTAATCCATATACTGTCCAAGGTACAAAGAATCCTTCTATTAAGTTCTATAACTCCTTCTTAGGTACCAACTATTTCAAAATCGTCGCTAACTTCACTTCTGGTGATACACAATCGTCTGATGTTAAAGCCTTCAAAGTGACTGAACAAGCACCAAGAAACTTATACGTTGGTAATATGCCAAACTGCCGTGATATGGGTGGTAGAACAACCTATGCCGGTGGCAAGATTAAACAAGGCTTAATCTATCGTACAAGTGGTAGCAGATTCGATAACTCCACTCCATCCGATAGTGAAGCTCAAGATATCTTAAAAAATACATTAAGAGTAAAAACAGAAATCAACGTTGCTAACAGCACCACAAATAACGTTAACTTAGATGGTACTAAAGTTGAAAACGCTTATATGGCTTATGGCGCTGTTCCATATTCCAACTTAGCAAGAAACTCCGTGAGAATTAGACAAGTCATGGA
>CACZNF010000025.1 GCA_902782395.1 uncultured Erysipelotrichaceae bacterium
TGGGCTAAAGAAACAATCTTTGTGTTCTTAGACATTACTTTTCTTAAGTTCTCTGGAAGAATCTTACCATCAACAATGTCGACATATTTAATCACTGCCCCTGTTAATTTTGCGATTCTAAACCAAGGAAGAACATTGCTAGCGTGTTCCGCTACGCTGATGACAATTTCATCACCTTTTTTAAGGAACTTTAATCCGTAGCCATAGGCCACTAAGTTTAAAGCACCAGTTGCGCCATCGGTAAAAACAACTTCATTTGTTTCAGAATTTACTAATGTAGCAACTTCTTTTCTTGCCTCTTCAATTTTGACGTCAACGTTATAAGATAAATCATAATCACCACGATGTGAGTTACTATTATACTTAGTATAATAATCATTCATTGCATCAATGACACATTGTGGTTTGAATGTCGTTGAACAGTTATCAAGAAAAGTAAGAGGCTTATTTTGCATCTTGATATCATTAGTCAACATTGGAAATTCTTTTCTAATCTTATAAACGTCGTACATCTTACATTCTCCTTTCAATTAAAGAAGAAATATGATTTTTAACGTCTTCTTCTTTGAAACCTTCAAGGATTGGGTTTAAGTAACCCCAAGTAATTAATTCTTTAGCGGTTTCAACACTTAATCCACGTGAAGTTAAATAGAATAAGTGTTCATCGTTAATCTTGCCAACGACTGAACCATGGCTGGCTTCAAGATCGTTTTCATCAATTTTTAAAACTGGTTTTGTGGTGGCATCACTAGACTCATCAAAGACCATAATTTTAGAGTTTTGTTGCGCTTTACTTTTCACTGCGCCTTTAAAAACATGAGAAGTTCCAGTGACGACAATTTTGCCGTTATCTTTGCAGATTCCATAGCAATCAAATTTACCATACGTTCTTGGTGAAATATGGTCGATAGAGACATCCACTAGTTTGCGGTCATCACCAGCGACTAAAGAAGCTACCTTATATGTACATGTAGCATTTTCTTCCACAAGATTGACCTTGCAGTGGAGATCTAATGTTTTCTCAGCAAAATCAGCGAAATAGCCATTAAGTGTCGCATTATTCTTCACCGTAATATTGATATTTGATGATTTCATTTCATCTTCCACGATGAAGGAAAGTCTGACATTGCTATCACGGTTAATCACAATATTTAAATCTTTAATATCTTTTAAATTATCTAAAAGAATATCGCATGTTGAATTAACCTCTATTTCGATTTCAACATTTTCATCAGAAAGAAAAGCACCATCGATGAAATAATCACCGCTGGAGATAGTATTTTTGATGTTGGAAATAATCGTTCTTTCCATATTATTTAACGCTTTCCTTTACAGCGCATGTGCCGATTGACACTTTGTTCATTTCGAGATCTTCTTTTTCGATATTGATGCCATATTCTGTCTTAATGAATTCATTGCCAGTTTGGTCAATACGTTTGAAGATTTCTGGACCACCATCTAAAACGATACGACCATTAATCATAACGACCGCTCTTGTTGGATGAATCATGTCATATAAACGTGCATAGTGAGAAATCACGAGGAAACCATGACCTTCAGCTTTTTCTTTGTTAATGACATCCGCCACTACTTGCATAGCGTCAACGTCTAAGCCGGAATCGATTTCATCTAGCATAGCTAGTTTTGGTTTTAATAATTCCATTTGAAGGATTTCGTTTCTCTTCTTTTCACCACCAGAGAAACCTTCGTTTAATGTTCTTGTGGCAAGATCGAAAGGCATTTTCAATTCTTTGGTAGCTGTATCTAAGATTTTATAGAAATTATAAGTAGAAATTGGTTTTTCTCTGCGGGCATTAACTGCGGCTTTTAAAAAGTCGCTGTTAACAACACCTGGAATCTCACTTGGTGATTGCATGCCTAAGAACAAGCCAAGTTTAGAACGTTCATCAACAGATAATTCTAAGACATTTTTATCATCAAAATAGATGCTGCCTTCTGTGACTTCGTATCTTGGATGGCCCATGATGACATTTAATAGTGTCGATTTGCCATGTCCGTTAGGACCGAGTAACGCTACTGTTTCGCCTTCAGAGACTTCAAGGTTCACACCTTTTAAGATTTCTTTTCCGTCAACACTAGCGTGTAGATTGTTTATTTTTAAAGTAGACATACTTCTTACCTCAAATTCCGTGACATATTCTACATATTGGCGGTTTGTTATTCAAACGATACGATAATTTTTGTTTTTTGCACTATGCTTTTTATTCGATTAATCCACGTTTATTAATAAACTTGTTGCATTAGAAATTTAGAATATTTATAATATTCGCGCTGTTATTTGAAAAAGGAGAGTTAAAAATGAAGAAAAGTAAACTATCAATAACACTAGTTACTGGCTTCATTGCTGCTATGGCATTATCTGCTTGTAGCCACATTCAATCATCCAAAGATGCAGTTGTTACTTTCTACGATTACGATAAGAAAGAAACAGTTAAGCTTCTTACAGATGACGTCTACAAAGCATACAACAATACCACAGCTGGTGTCTCTAAGTTCTATGACAAAATCTTAGAAGTTTTAATTCGTTACGAATTCAAAGAAAAAGGCTTTGATAAGGGCGAATTAAATTATCAAGAAATTGAAAAATGGGCTAAAAACCAAGTCCAAGAACAAAAAGACAAAGCTAAAGAAAACGCCAAGAGCAACAATACCAGTTACGACACAGAATGGAAATCAATCCTAGAAAGCAACAACGTTGATGATGCTAAGGGATTACAAGAAAAGTTCATTTACGAAAAAGAAAAAGAAGTAATGAAAAACTGGTACGCAGATGACGATGCGAAAGCTGCGACCTTAAAATCCGAATTCTTAGGTATTACTGCTGATGGTAAAGCTACTTCCAACGCGAACAACGTTAAAGCCGCTATGCCATATCACATCCGTCACATCTTAGTGAAGGTTGATGAAGCTGGTGATGCTAATGAGAAATTCTATAAAGGCACTGTGACAGAAGCTCAAGCTAAATTATTAGCCAACACTGTTTCTGAATTAGCCAACGGTCAATACAACTTCTCTCAAGTTGCTAGTATGTATTCCGAAGACGGTTCCGCCTCCGCTGGTGGTGACGTCGGTATCATGACCAACACCGCTACTTCTGGTAGCTTAGGCATGGTCAATGAATTCCAATTAGGTTTATATGCTTATGACAACTTATATGATGTTGCAAACGTTGCTGATACAGAAGCTGCCAAAGTCATTAAAGAAGGTTTAGGTATCAACGCTGATATCGAAAATGCCTTACCACAAGGTGCTGTTGAAGTTCCATATGAAGCATTCGTCAATATGGGTAAATACGCTGCTATCACTACCGATAAAAAAGGTAATAAATTAGCAGACGGTAGCACAGCCTTATATCCACGTAACATCGTTTGGAATAAATATTTCAACTTACATAACGTCTTTGTTATCAAAAACGCTAAGAAAGCTGACTATTCCGCACTTACAAATCCAAAAGATGAATTTGAAAACCTTGCTAGCAACGAAGCCTACAGCACTACATTACCAAGATTCAACGCTAATGGTTATTTAGTAGATGAAAAAGGCAACGTTATTATCGGTGTTCGTAGCCAATACGGCATTCACTTCATGGTTATCGAAGAATCCATGTATGACTATGCTGAATTAGACACATACTACGATACAAAATTACCAACCGATGAAGGCTATAACAAAAACGTTAGATCATACGTCAACTACATCGAAAGCGCGAGCTTAGATGATTACAAGACACGTGCGGACGCTGTGAAGAGCAAAATCACTTCCTTTGACTCCACATATGATTACCGTTTATACACATACCTTAAAGAAGAAGTCGGCGAAATCGAATTCAAAGGTGCCGCCGAAGATTTAGGTAAACGTATCGACCAATACATCACTGCTCAAAAAGATAATAACGTCTACAAGCAAGAAGATGGTTTGAAAAATGTTTGGAGAACCTACACAGAATTATTAGAAGTTCAAGAATATAACCGTACTGCTGAATTCACCACAAAGAACCCAGTTACCGGTAATGTTTCACCAAAATTAACACGTCTTGTTCCTGAAAAGATTGCTGACGATTTCTTAAAATTATACGAATCTGATACTCAAGTTGACGATCCAACTTACAAAAAATTCAATGATGAAGGAGAGTACCACTATTATGCGTAAAAATATCTTAAAAATTTCCGCGCTCGCCTTATTAGGTGCGTTCACTCTCACAGGTTGTAGTGATGATGTTATTGCCAAACCAGCTGATTACGATAAAAACTCTCCAGTTATCGAAATCAAAGGTTACAACGATAAAATCTACAACAACAACTTCACAGACATCTATGATGCTTATCGTGATGGTTCATTAGCCCAAGATGCCTTAGACAACTTGCTCTATCAATACTCCATCAGCGTGTTTGGTAACTATAACAAAGTTACAGCCGCTAAGATTAGCAATAACCCATTCGGTGAAATCACATTAAAGGCTGCTGTTGCAGGCTTAAACGACGATGCCACAGATGGTAATGACAACACCAAAACATTTATTAAAGAACACAGTGCTTACTGGACAAAGAACAAAGCTGGCAACCGTGTCGACGACAATAATAAAGAAGTCGATAAAGATGCTGCTCCATCCAAGTCTGAATATGCCCGTTTAAACAATAAATGGAAAACAATTGAAAAACGTATTGCTCAAAAATTATATGCCGCTGTTTCCGGTGGTTCATATAGTGACAGAAACGTTTTCAAAGAAGAAAAGTACTTACGCGCTTTAGCCGCTGACATTGAAAACAATGTTCGTGCCGCTAGTGCTAACCCAGACCTCTTCGAAGGTATCTTAACTTCCAAGGTCGAAGACTACGAAGTCTTCACAGTTAAGACAGAATGCTTAGACGCAACAAAAGGCGAAGACTTCATTCTCCACCGTCAAAACTATCAAAGCAACGCTGACTTAAAACAAGAAGAAAGCACTGAACAAGATGCCACATATGTCGAAGACAAGATCATCCCAGAAATCTATCGTCAACTCTTAGTTGAACAATACATCTTAGATGAATCCTACGACACATTAGGCCGTACATCTGCTAGACACATTGATGTCTTAGCCATTGCTAAGAACAGCGAATACGCTAAAGGTGCTGTCAACTTAATGAATACATTCGTTAAAGACACCATCTTCAACAATGCCCGCGCAGACAAAATCACACTTGATGATTTCAAACTTGTTTCTAACGCCTGGGTCGGTGCCTTCATGGCCGATAAAGCCAATCACCAAAAAGAGTACCAATTAATGCAAAAAGCTATCCCTGAATACGAAACAAGTAATTCTAAGGGTGAATTCTTCCAAGGTACAGCTTATGGCGACATGATGGAAGAACTCGAAAAGATTGATGCAAACCCAAAACTTTCTGAAAATGAAAGCACATACACAAACAGTGGCGCATACACATGGGAAACAGGCTATGATATTAAGACAGCCGAACTCCAATTAAAAGACTACACAACCACAGGTTGGTACGTTAAGTCCGTTGGTGTTGCTTCCTTACCAGATAGCCTTAAGAACCAATTATTCGACATCAACGTCGCTAATGCTCTTAATGGTGACAAGTGTGTTGAATACTCATTCGACGCCACAGCTAACAAATGGGGCACAAACGAAGATGCCGGTAACACAAATCTCATCAACGTTGTTGGTAAGATCAAAGACCAATATTTCTTAAGAAATACAAGCAGAATCGCTGGTAACCCAGTTGAAAGTGATATCTTATTCGAAAGCGATGGCACATACTACATTGTCTTAGTCCAAGATGCTATCAGAAGTAAAAACTTGAACAAAGCCAATTATGCTGAAGCTTCAGCCGCTGAACTCGATAAGTTAGAAACTTACATCAACGAAATCGTTCAATTAGTCGCTGATAACGATACATATCAAAACTTATCCAAGAAACACTGGATTAAGAAGATGGACCTCAAGTT
Source organism: uncultured Erysipelotrichaceae bacterium (assembly GCA_902782395.1). Next base: position 5,971 of record CACZNF010000025.1, read on the forward strand.
CCACGACACAGTCGTCTACGATTACTTCAAAGCCACCTTCCCAGAAATCTTCGAAGACTAATTCAATAAAAACAATTAAGGAGGCTCAGACCTCCTTTTTTGTGCTATTATTTCCTTGAGGATAATAATTATGGAAAAAGATGTATTTTGTAAAATCGTCGCAGGTGAAATACCTTGCTATAAATTATTTGAAGACGAAGACGTTTTAGCGTTCCTTGATATTTCTCAAGTTACTAAGGGTCATGCTCTTGTTATTCCTAAAGAACACTACGACACCTTCTTATCAACACCAGAAAAACTCATGCATAAGGTGTTTGATGTCGCTCAACGTATTGGTCAAATCTCCATTCAATTTTTAGGGGCCAAAGGCGTTAATATCTTAACTAACTGCTATGAAGTCGCTGGACAAACAGTTAAGCACTTCCACGTGCACGTTATTCCTAGATATGAAAGTCACGATGGCTTTGAACTAGAAATGAAAAACAATGCGGAAGGACTCAATCTTCCAGTTATCGCCGATACGATTAAAAACAACCTCTAAGAGGCAAGAAAAAAGGATTGATGATTAATTTACCAATCCTTTTTATTTTGCTTATTTATTTGGCTTATAGAATGAGCGGTTATCTAACGAGAAGACTTTATTAGAGAAGTTACCTGGTTCCACATCAGCGACCGCTTTATTAACCACAACCATCTTACTATCTAAATTATCTATTAAGGATAATAAGAGAGCTTCTTTAGTAAGCGGCATCACTGGAGAGCCAAATTCTTGTTGTCCATGATGTGATAAGACCATATGTTCAAGTAAGAGAGGAATTTCACTCTTAATCTTTAATTCATCCGCGGCTTTGCGAAGTTCCGCCGCCATGATGGAGATATGGCCTAAAAGTTTACCTTCTGTACTTATAGACAATTGGTCCTTCAAGTTCGATAGTCTTACCTAAATCGTGAAGTAAACAGCCCGTAATCATTAAATCATGATCGCAGTCATAAACTGGGCATAAATAATTAGCAAGGTCCGCCATTGTGATAGAGTGCATTAATAAACCACTACTATATTCATGATGGATAGAGACCGCTGCGGGATAGGTATAAATCTTATCACCGAACTTATTAATCATATATTTTAAGAGTTTTAAGCAATCTTCATTCTTAATAGAATTCACGTGCGCGTTGAATCTTTCGATTAAGGTCTCTTTTGCGACCGGAGGAGCCTTAACAAACTTTTCGACGTCTATTTGTTCAAGTGGGACAAGTTCAGCGCTTAAAATCTTTAATTGCAGTTGGTCTTTATATTTATTTGTTTCACCCACAACTTGAACAACATTACCAACGACGAATAATTGTTCATCTTCTAATGTAGCGTCCCATTTCTTACCGACGATAGAACCACTAGCGTCTCTTAACTCCACAGAAAGATAAGCACCACCATTCGCGTTCACGCCTTTTGAGACATTACCTAATAGGAATTGTCCTTCAATGTGTTCATGATCTTCAAAGCTTGCAATCATTTTCATTATTCATAATCCTCCACGTCTAATACTTTTTTAATATCTTTATAGCTATAGCCTTTTGAGACTAAGTAAGCATATAATTTCTGTTTTAATTGATAGCCTTCATATTTTCTTTCATATCTCTTGTAGGCTTTTTCATAATCTTTTTTAAGAAGAGATATTTCTTGTTTATCCGTACCCTTCTTCACTAATTCTGCGACTTCTTTAGCCACTTCAATGTTATAGCCTTGGCTAATGAGGGCTTGATAGACATGTTTCTTTTTAGAAATATAAGCATAACGGTCATATTTCTTTTCTAGCTTATCAAGAAGTGACTTAGCTTTCTTTCTTTCCAAAGAAACAGGGAAACTAGCCTTTTTAATTAATGTATCAGGAATACCTTTATCTTTCAGGTGCTTAACGATTTTATTTTCCCCAAAGCATCTTTCATTATCCCAAATGATTAAGTCCTCCATGAAGGCTTTATCATTTAATAAATCATTTTCTTTTAATTTAGCGATGACATTTTTCGCCGCTTGAAAGTTATCTTCTTTTTTAAGTAACTTCTCAAGCATTTCTTTTTCACTGATATGTTTCTTAGCGACAATACTTAAAGCGTAGTTAAGTAATGTGCTCATCGCGGTGATTTCTTCTAATTTAGCAATGTCTTTATTGTTTAAAGATTTGCCAACATATAAGTAAGAAGACACAAACGCTTCTTTAGATATTCTTAAGGGCTCACCTTTACCAAAATAGAGGGTCACATGATCCTTAAAGGTTTTAATTGATTTAATTTTCTTACCAGTGTTTACGGATGGCACGATTATAAACCCTCATAATATTGTTATAGAATTTGTCGATAGAATAGATATCAACAACCTTATATGCTTCTTCAATGATTTTGTTGTGTTGTTCTTCATTCATGGAGAAAATCTTTTCCACTTGTTGCACGAATGATGTGTTATCGGTAAAAAAGAAACCAGTCTTACCATTAATGATGGTGCCTGTTAAGTTACTATCAAAACGGGCTAAAAC
>CACZNF010000026.1 GCA_902782395.1 uncultured Erysipelotrichaceae bacterium
TTCTTAACAGCAGCGGCTTTACCAGCATAAGCTTGACCGTTGTGGTCAACTAAGTTACCAGCTTTATCTGGGTGAGCAACAGAGATGATGTTATTTAAATCGTCGTGAGCACCATTACCAACTGCGAAGTAGTAGTCACCAGCTTCTAGTAGTGATAAGAATATGACTCAATACTATTCCAAGCCAGCAGATGCTCAAACTTTCGAAGAAATTAGAGACAATCACATCAATTATGACAAACCATATGTTGATGAGGATGGTAACGAATACTTAATTACCTTCAATGATATGGCTAAAGTCCCATTAGAAGGTGAAATTACTGAAGGTAAATTCGCTGGTAAGAAAGGTGAAGACATCTGGGATGCTTTCATCGCTCAAATGGACTTAGATGACCTCATTATTTCTGTCTCTGATAACCGTGGTATCTTAGACGTTAAGAAAGTCCAAAAGAAAGGTAACTCCGTTGCTGAAGGTCCAGAAGGCCTCCTCTCCCGTTATCAATATGGTGATAAGAGATGGGCAACAGGTTTCCCAACCGGTCCAACATACACAGGTACATGGGATCACGAAATGCAAGCCAAATTTGGTGCATTCTATGGTGAAGACGCACTCTTCTGTGGTGTCGCTTCTGTTAACGCTTCTGGTGCTAACATCCACCGTACAGCTTACACATCACGTTCCTCTGAATATATGTCAGAAGACGGTATCTTAAATTACAACACCGCTGGTAACATCATTGGTGCCGCAAGAAAGAAAGGCTTAGTCATGAACATTAAGCACTGCTTCTTAAACAACCAAGAAGCCGGTAGAAAAGGCGTTGAAACATACTGTAATGAACAAGCCATTAGAGAAATCTATTTAAGACCTTTCGAAGGCGCATTAACTAAAGGTCACGGTATGGGTATCATGACATCCTATAACAGAATTGGTGCCAGATACGCTGCTTGCCATGCTCCATTAATGCAAAACGTTATGAGAGGCGAATGGAAGTATAGAGGTTTAATCATCGACGATGCTTACGCAGTTGGTGATGGTAACACAAATACATACTCCAATGGTCCAGCCATGCTCCACAGTGGTACAGACTTATTCTGTTTAGACGGTGGTCGTGGTGCTCAACTCAAAACATACATCACTGGTCAACACGATGGCTATCTCTTAAGAGATTTACAACGTGCTAACAAATACGTCATGTACGCTATTTCCAGATCCTGGATGGGTGGCGTTAACAGCGGTAATGTTGGTCAAGCTCCATGGTGGAAGATCACCATTGATGCCTTAACAATCAGTGCTGGTGTTGCAACCATCGCTCTCTTCGGTATGTATGTCTTTACTGAAATCGTTTCTAAAAAGAACAAACCAGCTCCAGTAGCTGATGCGGCAGAGTAATAAGGAGGTAACTGAAAATGGAAAAGATTATGAATTTTTTCAAGAATAAAGCAGTTGGCTATTTCATTGTTGCAGCTGATGCTTTAATTGCCATCATTTTAACAATTGTCTTCTTTGCTACATATAAAGGCGCAATGGCGTTCTCTGCTGTCGCTCCAGAAATCCTTGGCATCTTCTTACTTGCTGGTGCCATCGTTGAACTTGTAGTTCTTGTTTTACCACAATACAGATTCATTCATGTCGCCGCTATCGTCATGTTTAGCTTAGCGTTATTTAAAGAAACATTATTGATTCCAAACCTTATCGCCGACTACGTTAATAACGTCTTCTATCAAGGTGGTAATCTTGGTATCAACGTCTTCTATCTCGTCACAATTATTCTCATTCTTGGTTCTGCTATCGCAGCTGCCTTCATTGGCTTCTACAAGAAAGAAGAAGACGCTAACGCTGAAATGCCAATCGCGAAGAACAATGTTCCACAAATCGTCAAAGTTGGCGTTGGTGGTGTCGTTGTCTTAGCCGCCGTCTTAACAAGCTCCCTCGTTGCTTGGAACTTAAATGAAAAAGCTAACAGGGTTGTTCCAGTTGAAGGTTTCAATCCAATCACTGAAGAAGTCAAAGCTAAAGCGGCCGAAGCTAACTACACATTCAAACCAGCAGAAGTCGTTCAAAAAGAACAAGAATCTTATGACTTTACAACTGAAGTTAAGAGTGTCACCACAAATACAACTAGAGATGGTCACAACATGGTCTACTACTTCGAAGGTTCTTACTCCGAAGGTTGGCAAGGTGACTACTCCGCGACATATGGCTACATCTGCTTATGGGATGATGGCTTGTATGGTGGCAAAATCGGTAGCTTAAACATCAGAGGTTACTGGTTCAACTCTTCACTTCAAGCTGCTGAAGGTGTCAAAGACTGCTTAAAGATGGTCTCTGATCCAAAGATTAACGATAAGGTTAACAACAAAGAAACTGAAAAGTACAATTCCTTAATCGCTCAACCTTCTACAGGCTTCTATACCTATCAAATTTATGCTTATTTAAGAATGAGCTGGGGCGATGACCGTAGTATGATTCTTAACGGTTATGAATACTTCCCAGAAGTTGCTATCGCTATCGACACTCAAAATGCTGAATTAACAGCTTACAAGGGTGAAGAATATGATATGTCTTCTTGGGTGCCAACCCGTGTCTTAAGTAGCTTAGATTATTCATCTATTTTCAAACCAGTCGATGTTACTTGGGCTGCTGAAGATGGTAAAGTCACTATCGAATATGTTGATGGTGAAAAGAATAGAGGCATCAGTAGCATTACTGCAGTCTTCGATTCAGTCGGTGAGAAAAACGTCACTATTAAGTGGAACGGTTTCGAAGCCAGCGTTAAAGTTAACGTTGTTGAATTAGAAGAAGAAGCTGAATAACTTAATCATTCTAAATAGGATGCTGTCCAAAGGGATGGCATCCTTTTTGTTTGCAAATAATTATCTATTTATATACAATAATGTGCACATGGGGTCGTATTGGTTTCGACCAGGAATGGTTAGGCTCTAACTGCAGTCGAGTGATGACGTTATCATCAAAACAAAAATAACTGACAACAGTTATATGAGAGCTCCTAGAGCTCAATCTCTCTGCTTAGCTTAATTTAGCTCCCGACATAGGGTTCCGACGCTACGCGCCGGGCAGAGCATCCCCTAAGGTTTTATCCTTTCACGCTTAGGTAGGGTGTCATACCAAAAGGATAGGTGTCTAGAGTCGATAAGTTACTAGCGCCGAAATTCGGTTTATCTCGCACGTCCTAGTGAGTCGATATACGAAAACGTGTTAAATCTTAATATCGTCTAAACTGTAGACGTTATTGAAGAGCCTTCTTGGGACAGGAGTTCAATTCTCCTCGGCTCCACCAATAAAAAAATACGCGGGCAATCATTATGAAATCCCGCTTTTTATTTTAGTAAGCAAAGAGACAATTAAGTATAATTCGTCAAAAAGTAAATAAATACTTTATTTAAGAACTTTCACTTTGTATTATATAAATGACAATTGATAGGCCAACTTTTTGGACTACCAAAACATAGATAAAAGAAAAGAAAGGAAAATCGCATGGGAATTTTTAATTCTTTGTCAGGTAAAGGCAAAGCTAAACTTATTGTTTCAATAGCTTCCTTACCTGCCATCGTCGCCGCAGGTGTTGCTTTGGGAATCGGCAACAGCTGGGCATTTGGTACTGGTTCAAGTACTATGACCACGTACCTTACCACTCCAGTCCCTCAGGATAAGAGCGCAATGACGCGTTCTACGCCTGGTATGGGTGACGAACTCGCCGTCGAAGTTGAAGGAGAGGGCATTGTTATGCTAGAGAATAATGGCACTCTTCCACTCAGCAAAAACGATGTCGAACAAGTTAACGTATTCGGTCATGGTTCAGTTGACTGGTACATTATGTCATCAGGTTCTGAAATGGTCGGAACAAAAGGTCACAAGTCTTATAACCTCAACAGTGCTCTTATGAAAAGGGGCATTAAAGTTAATCAAGACATTCCTAATTACTACACTGAATGGCACAAAGCAGAAGGTGATGCTAATACCATCTTCACTGCTTTAGACACATACTTTGTCATTCGTGAGCCATCCTTAGAGGTTGATACTAAATATCAACAACTCTATGAAGAGGCAAAATCTTATAGTGATACAGCATTCTTTGTTCTCTCTCGTCACGCTGGTGAAAACAGTGACTGCCCTCACTATCAAAACAAATTATCATCAAATAACTCCACTCACAAAAGTGGAAGTACCGTAAAAGATATGGATCGCGACTATCTTGAAATATCAACAGAAGAAGAATATGCACTTCGTAAGATAGCCGCTGACTTCAAAAACGTCATTGTTATTGAAAACAGTACTAATAACATGACTCTCGATTTCGTTAGAAATATCAATAGTGATATTCCTGATGGTATTGACGCTGTCCTTAACGTTGGTGTTACTGGTGGCCAAGGCGCACTCGCTATTCCTGATGTTGTCTTTGGTGACGTTACACCTTCTGGTCATATGACTGACACAACTCCATATCGCCCAGAATATAACATTACATATTATCGTTCATGCGCGAAGCACACCCGCCACTACGTAGGTGGAAGATCTTCCGACTTCTTCAATAAAGCCGGTCAAGGTTCTGGTGGTTCCGCTTTCTATAAATATGCTTGTTATACTGAATATACCGAAGGCATTTATATGGGCTATCGTTGGTTCGAAACCGCTGATGCCGAAGGCTTCTGGGATAGAGAACCATACAATGGTTATGATAACGTTGTTCAATACCCATTTGGTTATGGCATGTCATACACTGACTTCTCTTGGAGATTAGCGAATGCTAGTAAACCAAACAGGGGTCAAATATCCGCTGATGAAAAGCTCACTTTATCAGTTGAAGTTAAAAATACAGGCGAACGTAAAGGTAAAGATGTCGTTCAAATTTACCTCACCGCTCCATATAAAGACGGTGGTATTGAAAAATCATACCGTAAATTAGTCGGTTACGAAAAAACTAAATTACTCGAACCAGGCGAAACATGCATTATTGATATCGAAGTCGAAACCAAAGACTTCAAATCATATGATGATTATGATGCAAATCACAATGGACATACTGGTTATGAATTAGAAGCTGGTGATTATGAGCTCAATTTCATGACAGATGCTCACCACGTCAAAGAGAACATGTCTCCAATGGTCTATAAGGTTTCTCGTGATGTCATGATTGACAAAGACGAAGTCACCGGTGAAACTGTTGAAAACCGTTTTACTGGCGATACCGCTTATGAAGGTATGCCAATTGATGGTTCTTCTGTTGACCAAGGCATTGAATTTGTTCACCGTAACAATTTCCCAGAACTCTTAACTGATTGTGAAGAAAATAAACAATGGACCGATAAACTCATGCTTCGTGCTTCTGATCCAAATCCTGTTAGCAACTACAGTTATAGTAAAGCTATGTCTGAAGCTTGGGATAAAGCTACTGTAGACTATTGGGGTAATCCAATTCCAACAGAAGGACCAACATGGAATAGTGGTGGTTCCGCTAAGTTATTTGAAAACGGCGAAATTACTGAATTAGGCTTAAAATGCGGCGAAAACTATGATGCTCCTGAATGGGATTCCGTTCTTGATCAACTTGACTTCGCTAATTCCAAAAAAATCGTTACAGAAAACTCTAACTACGCTGGACGTGGTATGAGCGAAATCGGTTTACGTGAATCCAATAACGCTAGTTCCTTCAAGTTTGAAGAAGGTGCCGCTATGATTGGTGGTGGCTTAGGACAAAACGATGAAATTAACTGTCCAGCCTATCCTGGCCCAACAATGGGTTGCCAAGCATGGAACAGAGCTTTGACATATAGACTTGGTAAATCAATGGGTAACGATATGAACGCTTCCGGTGCGGACGGTATCTTCTCACCAAACTGCAACTTACACCGTTCAACTTATGGTGGTAGAAACTGTGGTTATCAATCTGAAGACCCAATCCTTTCTGGTCGTTACGTTTCCGAAATCATCAAAGGTATTAGCATTTATGGTCGTATGACTTTCGTTAAACACTTTGTTGCTAATGACCAAGACTTTAACCGTATGGCTAATATGGCTTGGATGACTGAACAAACATTCCGTGAACTCTATCTTCGTTCCTTCGAAGAAGCAGTCAAGAATGGTGGTACAGTTGGTATCATGACTTCATTCAACCGTATTGGTGGCATTTGGACAGGTGGTAACGAAGCCCTTATCCAAGGTATTCTTCGTAAAGAATGGGGATTCCGTGGACAAATCATCACCGATATGACTGAAAACAAAACAAATATGGATATTGGTTTCTCATTCCGTCATGGTGGTAACCTTAACCTTGGTGGTGGTAATACTGTTGCTAACGCAATCGGTACTGCCAGCAATACTCCAGTTCGTGTTCAATATCGTTTACGTGAAGCCATGCACGAAATCGCTTATGCGTATTGCCACGCTATGTGGAGAAATCACAACTATAACGCTGCTGCTGACCCATCAGAAATGATTGTTTCTGTTCCACCAAAAGAACCATACTTATGGTGGAAACCAGCTGTTATCTCTCTTGATGTAATGGTTTATGGTGGCCTTGTTGTTGGTGTTGCTGCCGCTGGCCTTTGCATCTTTAAATCTATAAAATTCACTGGAAAGAGGAAAAACGACAATGAGTAAGTTCTTTGATTTAATTAAAAAACATCCAGTTGCCTCTCTTGCAATCGCTCTTGGCGCCGTTGCCGTTATTGTATCTGGCTCTGTATTTATTGGCAGTGCTATTAGCTATGATCAATATGGCAAAGAATATGAGAAGACAAAGGCAAAACTTCTTGCCAATACTCCTCAAATTCCTGAAGAAGTATTCAAAGATAATGAATATGTGACTTATGATGACGCAAATAAAAGCG
>CACZNF010000027.1 GCA_902782395.1 uncultured Erysipelotrichaceae bacterium
TGACGATACATATAATCTCTCATCACAGCGTATTGATAGCACTTATTGATTGCTAATGGTTGAGATTCGATTTCTTCTCTAGCTTGTTTAGCGCCTTTAATTAATGCTTCTACATCAATACCAGCACAAGCAAGTGGGAAAGTACCGACAGCGGTAAAGACACTATAACGACCACCAATGTTTCCTGGTAAGACATAAGTCTTATAGCCTTCTTTAGTGGCTAATGTTTTTAAAGCGCCTTTTTCTTTATCGGTAGTGGCAAAGATGGCTTTTCTCGCTTTTTCTTTACCAACTTGTTTTTCTAATAATTCTTTTAAGAGTCTAAAAGAGATACTTGTTTCAGTGGTGGTGCCACTTTTAGAAATGACGTTAATAGCAAAGTTTTTGCCTTTAAGGTATTCCATCACTTGAGCAACATAGTTAGGGGAGAATGTTTGACCCATAAAGATGATTTCAAGTTTATCTTGGCTCTTTAAGCCATTGAGTGCTTCTAAAGCACTGCGGGCGCCTAAATAAGAACCACCAATACCACAGACCACTAAGATGTCAAAGTTGTCTCTCACATACTTAGCGTCTTCTTTGATTCTTGCTAGCTCTTCTTTATCGTAATTGACTGGCCAATCGACCCAACCTAAAAAGTCATTACCCGCACCTGTTTTATCCATAATCATTCTATTAATGATTTGTACTTGCTTTTCATAATCAAGCATGATGTTGTTGGTAATAAGTTTGTTTAATCTTAAATCAAGCATACTAATTCTCCTTATCGATTTTTTCGTAAGCTTCTTTTATCCAAGTATCTAATTTTTCTTTTAGTGGTAAGAATTCATCCTCACTAGTGGTGGGCATTCTTCTTTGATTGACGTGACTTGTAAACATTTCTTCAGATGGAACTTGCTTATAAGACACTCTTAAGAATCCATTGTCTTTATCAATAGAAAGAATCTTCACTTTAATTTGGTCACCCACTGATCCGTACTTTTCAATATCACGGATAAATGAATCAGAAATCTCTGAAATATGTAATAAACCTGTCGCTCCATCTTCAAACGACATAAAGAGTGCATAAGGCTTAACATTATAAACAGTCCCTATGACTAATTGACCAACTTGATACTTCATAATAATCACCTATTATAACTAGATGATAGCATTGTAGGAAAAGAAAAGGTAGAAAAATCTACCTTATTTGTTCGCTAATGCAATCTCTTTTCTCTTCAATTTTTCTTGAGCGGAAATTAAATCAATTAACATTTTGACGACTTTATCCATCTCACCGTTCGCGCTGTAATCAGCCTCAACAATGAAGTCACAACGGTTGTCATCATAAATTTGTTGAACAACTTCTTTATCATCCTTTGGATGAATAGCGATGCTATGACCACCGTTTTTCTTAACGAGTGTCATACTTGGAATATCAGTCATTCCATCACCAACATAGATGATGTTTTTGTATTCAACACGGTGATCTGGAGTCTTTTCATTAACACCGGCATCGTCAGTGGCTTTAATTGCCCCTTTAGCGATACGGAAGAAGAACTGAGTTTTTTGTGTGAAGTTAATTGCCATCTTTGGCCAACAAGCTTCACCGTTTTCATCGTATAAGAATTCACAGCCATAAACTTGTTTGAATTCGTCATAGATGGAGCAACCTTCAACGATTTCTTTAGTGCCACTAGAAACTAAGTAGTGTTCGATTTGGATGCCTCTTTCAGCAGCGTATTCGTTAATGCGCTTAAACCAAGTAGTAACGCCTGGGAAGAACTTAATAGCTTTTCATCAGGAGTCATACCAAGGTTAGGAATAAAGGTGTAATTCTGCATATCAGTAGTGGATAATGTTTTATCAAAGTCATACAGAATTGCGACGATAGGTTTTGCCATACTTATAACCTCCAATTAATATTATCTCAAATTTTGATAATATTAGTCAACTTTATGTATCTCGCCATTAACGAGTGTGCTACAATGCTCGTATGGAATTAGCGCTTATCATCCTTCGTAACATCGCTATCGCAATTGTGGGTTTATACGCCATTTTCTTAGTCATCGATATTATTTTCGTCATTTCTTTTAGATCGATTATGAGTCATCACGACGGAGATTTGTTTTTAATTTTAACCAACAAAAAGGATAATCTTGATAAGCTAGCTGCCCTCGTTAATAAGCACAACATCAAAGTGGACAAAAAACAAGCAGACGCTTTAGCGAACTTTGATTTAAAGGTCATTGAGCACCAAGATGGAGAAGAGGCAAAAAAGGCTAGAGAATTACTAACCTCTATTTCTGAATACTTCATGTATGTGGCAAGAGACAATGATAAAGTCACAAATGACGCGGAATTTGAACTCATTTCTGGTAATGTTGAAGAAGCGGAAAAACTCTATCGCCAACACGTTGTTTTATATAACGCTGATGTCTTAGGATATAACTTCTGGATCTCATTCTTCCCCACCAGATTCATCTATAAAATACTCAAATTTAAAACTAAAGATATTATCAATTAAAAGGCACTTTAAAAAGCGCTTTTTTCTTGTCTATATATAAGCGTTTATATACAATAGGAAGGACGGTTGATTTATCAACCATGTAATTATTTAGGAAAGGAAAAAACATTATGAAAAGAAACGCAATTAAGTTTAGCGACTATAAACTCGTTGTCCCTAACATTAAAAAGTATGCCGCTAAAATGGATGAATTCATTAAAGAATTAAAAGAATGCAAGAACGCTGATGAAGCGGCTAAAGTCATCAAAAAGTTAAACAAATATAACAGTAAGATTGAAACTCAAACAAGCATCATCTATGTCTTATATTCTTGTGATACCACAAATAAGAAATACGCTAAAGCGCAAGACTATTTAGATGAGGTTTCCCCAACATTTGCTAAATATAGCGATGAAGTGACCAAATTATTAGCAGGCGCTCCATATCGTCCAGAATTAGAAAAGAAATTTGGTTCTTTCTTATTTAAGAAATATGATCTCGCTTTAAAGACATTTGATGAAAAGATCATGCCAGACATGATGAAAATCAATAAGCTCACTAGTGAATATGATTTAATCTTCGGTGGTGCGCAAATTGAATTTAGAGGCGAAACATTAAATCTCTCACAATTAGGTAAGTACTTACAAGATAGTGATAGAGAAACAAGAAGAGAAGCCGCTAAAGCCATGGATAAGTGGCTAGGCGAACACGAACAACGTATCGGTGAAATATATGGTGAATTAGTCCTTTTAAGAGACGCTATGGCTAAGAAACTTGGCTATAAGTCATTCACTGAACTCGGCTACTATATGTTAGGTAGAACCGACTATAACGCTGATATGGTGAAGGTTTACCGTGAACAAATCGCTAAAGAAGTCGTTCCAGTTTGTAACAAACTCTACAAAGAACAAATGAAGCGCCTTGGTATTAAAAATCCACAATACTTTGACTATAACTTAATGTTCAAGAGTGGTAATCCAAAACCAGCGGGTGATCGTGAATACTTAGTTAAGCAAGCACAAAAGATGTACGCTGATTTAGGCCCAGAAAGTAAAGAGTTCTTTGACTTCATGGTTAAATATGAACTCATGGATTTAGATGCTAGAAAAGGTAAAGCCCCAGGTGGTTATTGCACCTATTTCCCAGATTATAAATCTCCATTCATCTTCTCTAACTTCAACGGCACACAAGGTGACGTTAATGTCTTATGCCACGAAGGTGGTCACGCTTTCCAAGCCTACTTAAGTAGTCCAATCAAAGTTCCTGAACTCATGAATCCTACTTTAGAAAGCTGCGAAATCCACTCCATGAGTATGGAATTCTTTGCCTGGCCATATATGGACGGTTTCTTCGGTAAAGATGCTGAAAAATATAGATTCGCGCACCTCGCTGATTCTATTGAATTCTTACCATATGGTATTACCATTGATGAATTCCAACACTGGGTTTATGAACATCCAACCGCAACACACGAAGAAAGATGTGCAGCTTATAAGGAAATCGAATCCCGTTATACTCCACATAAGAAGTATGACGATTGCCCAACCTTAGCCAAAGGTACATGGTGGATGAGACAAAGTCATATCTTTGGTTCCCCATTCTATTACATCGATTATACTTTAGCCCAAGTCGTGGCTTTCCAATTCGCTGTTGAGAATATGAAGAACCATGAAAAGACATGGAAGAAATATATCAAACTCTGCAAGATGGGTGGTAAATATCCATTCTTAGAACTCTTAGAAAGAAATCACTTAAGAAATCCATTTGTTGATGGCAATGTCCGTAAAGTCATTCGCCCATTAGCGAAAGTTCTAAAAGGGTTTGATCAATCTAAACTCCAATAATTAAATAATCATTAAAAATCAAAACACACCCCAAGCAAAGGTGTGTTTTTTGTTGGTATTTTAGGACGAAATATATATTGGGAGGCTATATAGTAAATCCTATTGCTTGTTTTGTTTCATCGATGAATCTAGCATATAACCCGTCTTCGCTTATTGTCATCAGATGAAACCTTATGGCTATATAAGTTAGTTATGGCTAACTACAAGAAAAATATAATCATTTGTTAAAGTAGTGTCAAACGATACGATAAAAAATATTTCATAGTGGTGGTACATCTAAAGAAAAGAAAAACTCCAACAAACGTTGGAGTAATATTCTTCTGGTGCGCGAGATGAGAATCGAACTCACACAGGGAATCCTATACGCCCCTCAAACGTACGCGTCTACCAGTTCCGCCACTCGCGCATCGAACTGCTTGATTATTGTAAGAAATCGTAAGATAAAAAACAAGAACTATTTATTGAAGATACAAAAAGAGGGCTTTTAAAGCCCCCTAATTGATATTAATTTAATAATTAATTATTTCTTTTTGCCAAAGAAGTTTGCGCAGGCTGGTAAAATGGCAAATGCACCAGCAACGATGGAAACGATACCACCGATGACCCAACCAGCACCGATAGCAGCACCACTTGGAATATCTTCTGGTTTAACGCCGTTAGCACCATAGAATGTTGGAACGACTAAGAACATGAAGATACCTGCTACGACTAAAGCGGCGCATGCAGCGATTTCTAAGACGCCAGAGAATTTTTCTAATGCTTTAACTTTTAATAATGGGAGGATAACACCTAATGCAAGAATAATCATTGCGACTAAGATAAGGATCCAACCGATTAATGCTAAGACTGATGGCTTTGTGGTATTTGTTAAAGTACCAATGATGACATCAGTAGATGTGGTTTTACCAAAGATTGCTGTTGTACCAGCGTAAACTGTTTGTGTGTCACCAACAAGTGTTTGAATGATTGCTGGAGTTGCCATCATCAAAATGAAAGCAACTGCTGCTAAGGCTAAAGAAATTAGCCCTGCAAATTGAAGAACTTTTTTCATTATATATACCTTCCTTTATATACTCTTATTTTAGGTCACAAGTTTTTCAAAATAAATAAAAAAAGCACTTCATAGTGCAGTTTTTATTCAATCGTTAACCTATTTGATTTTCGACGTTTTTCTGTTATTCCTTTAATAATAATAAATAAATATAGACCAAATCCGATAATTATGAATGTTAACGCTAAAATGGTATATATAACGACCATTGCTCTATTGGTGGTGCCATAAATTTTTAAAACACCAATGAAAATGCTGCGCACTGTTAACATTGCCACCCCAAAATTATAAATAGTCGCTGGTATAATTCCTGGTACTCTAGCGATTGGAAGTAAGCGCAACAAAGTATACATTCCTACCCCAAAGATCAAAGGATAGATAAAGGCAAACACCATATCAGCGCTATAAACTTTATGGCTGTTTATTTCATAAATAGTGGAGAATAAAATAACGAACAAAGTTATACCAATATAGATGAATAGGGTGCGCATGACATTTTTAGAGATTTTTTCCGATGTAAACAATGTCGCTCACCTCCCTTTGTTGCATACGTGGTCTATCAGGCAAACCTTGAGTGGATTGATGAGGATAGTTCACTAAGTGACCTAATCCAGTGGCGTTGCCCGTACCATCTTCTAAGTACATAGTGGCGCTGCCACCTCCATCAAGGTTATAAGCTGTTTCACAGTGCAAATCTTTCATAATATTAGCTAAATTTAACAAAGATAAGCCGTAGCTAGATTTCATTCTGCCATCAGACACTACGAAGACGTAGTGACCTGGATTAATGATACCCATCGCACATCTTTGGTTCTTGTTGCCGCCCATCGCGGTACCAACTTCATCGTTTTCAGTGACAGTAATTTCATTTTTATTAACTAAGGCTGGACCAAATGAGAAGACATGGAATGGATCCATTGCTTTCACTTGTTCAAATGAAGTTTCACGTTCATCGATGATTTCGAATGTCCCATCTTTCTTGATGACTAAATCATCTGGCTTACGTCTTTCTAAATTTTTAGTGGTTCTAATCGCATCGCTATTTAGGTTACCGTTTCTAACAACGTAACCGCCTTCTTGAGAACCATAGGTATCACCATCAATGGCTAAAATACCTTGCTTGCGATTACACATATCGCTTGTTCTTTCGGTGACGTTTTGACCGAAAGTATCATGTGCTAAAGCGGCTCTAAAGTAACCAAGGTTATTGATACGAATATCCGCTACATAATATGTAGTGGTGTCTTCAGCATCTCTATTAGTGGTGATATCGATATAAATATCTGGATCAGAATAGTGTTTTCTTTCTGCAAACTGTTTTGTTGGAGTAAATAACGCTGCTATCTCTTCAGTGGTTAATTGTTCTGGGTAATATTGATGATTACTAACAGGAACAATTACTTGTGAAGTACTACTAGAATTATTAGAGGAACTATTACTGCTAGAATTATTATTTGAACTACTAGATGGTTGACTTTGTTGACTAGAAGAAGATGTTGGCCCTCCGATAGGAAGATTAAGTCCACTGTTATCAAAGGAAAAGCTCACCTTTCTAGTGTTTTTAGGAATGATAAAAGTATCAAGAAAAGAATAGGTCACAAAGCATGTGCCTACTAAAGTAGCAACGATAGGTAAGACAAACTTCTTCACTCTTTCTTTCCTTTTCTAAAGACAAATAGTCTTTGAATCAGCCAACTGATAATAAACATTGTAACCTCGACAAGGATTTTAGCAAGGTATTTATTCATGCCTGCTTTATCAACAAGTAACCAGAGGAATAACGTACCACATCCTAAGATGAATAACGCTAAACAAGCATATTTAACAATTGCCAAAAGCACATTGCTCTTACTCTTAAACACTAACTTGTAGTTAATAGTGAAATTAACAGAAGCGCTGATGATTCTCGCGATTATGTTACACATAATTAACCAATATGGCCATTCACTCGGAATTAAAGTTAATAGTGTAAAAGCCGCATAGTCAACACCAAAACCAATTAACGAAGACAAAGAGAATTTAATGACCTCTTTAAAAATCTTCATTGTATCCTTGAAAGGATTGTAGTGGGTACCAGCGTTGTTATTAATGTAAATAGTCTCAATTTTCACTTCTTTAATTGGGACTTCTCTTTTAATGGCTTCTAAAAGAACATTCATTTCATATTCGTAACGGTCGCCTTTAATACCAATCATCATATCTAATAAATTAGATTTGAACGCTCTTAGACCTGTTTGAGTATCGTAAATCTTATGGTGAGTGGAAATTAAGAATGATGTTCTCGCCATAAAGTTACCAAATCTACTTTTAAATGGTGCTTTCTTATCAAAGAAACGGCTACCAAGTATTAAGGAATCTATTTCTTGAAGTTCACATTCTTCACAAATACGTATAGCGTCTTTGACTTTGTGCTGCCCATCTGAATCCATAGTTACAACGACGCAGTCTTCAAAATTATCTTTGATATACTTCATGCCATACTTTAAGGCATAACCCTTGCCACCGTTAGTTTCATAACTCAAATAGTGGACTTCTTTAGGGAGTTTATTAAATACTTCGTTGTACTTTTCTCCGCTACCATCATTAACAACAACCACATTAAAATCATTCTCGAGTAACTCTTTAGCGACATCGAGTAAATTAAAATCCGGTTCGTAAGATGGAACGAGGGCAACTCTATTGTTCATGCTTTGATACTATTATAAAAACCTAAAATGTACCTTAAATATGAGCATGTTGCTTTATGCGAATGATAAATATATTAAAAATCGCGAATTGTTCGCGACTTTTATCATATTCCAATACGAATTATTTACGACGATAGAGGATGTATTTTCTGGTGAAGTAATTCCAAATAAGACCCACTAAAGTCTTAAGGAAGAACGCTAAGATGAATAACCAGAATAAAGCTTCTAACCAATGCTTTGGTTGGAAGATATAACCGATGTTAGCCTCATTAATATTTAAGCCAAGACTATTGCTAATAATGATACGGCATAATTCATATGTGCCATAACTTAAACCATAGGCAATAATACTTAAAATAACAAAGGCGATAATAAAGCCAACTGACTTAGTAACCTTGCTATCTTGCTTACCTTTGAACACCCAATATGTTGATAAAATGTAGTTTAAAAACACACCGACGATAAAACCAAGTAATAAAGCGGTCGCTGATTGAGCGGCACCTGGTTAGGAATAAAGAGGTGGTTAAAAAGTCTGCAGCAGCGCAAACCAAACCAGTAATAAGGAACTTGATTAGTTCCCATGTATTTTCTTTTTTGCTCATAAATTAAAGTCCTAACATTGGTCCGAACGCAAACGTCCAGAGGAGGAAGTAAGTAAGTAATGTGATAACGTCAACTAACGTTGTGGTGAAAGGACCACACACAACAGCTGGGTCAAGTTTAAGCACTTTTGCTAAGAATGGAAGCATACATGCGACCATACGAGAAACAACCATCGCCACAAATAATGTGGAGGCAATTAAGCCAGAAACAACTAATTTTACACTTGTTTCAGATAAGGCCCAATCAGGATGAGTTTCTTTAACGCCTTCAATGGATTCTTTAACGTTAGCAATACCAACGCTTGTTTCAAAGAAGATCCAACCAAAGGCAAATACACCGACAATTGCAGCGATGCATAGTGCCACACGTAATTCTTTCCAAAGAACACGTTTGAAATCGCCTCTTCCGAATTCATCCAAAGATATAGAACGGACGATAAGGGTAGTGGTTTGACCACCTGCGTTACCACCGGCATCAGTCACAAGTGAC
>CACZNF010000028.1 GCA_902782395.1 uncultured Erysipelotrichaceae bacterium
GATATTAAGCATGAAGTTTAAATAAATATTTAAGGATGATGCTGGAGGCATGAAACGATTGCCAAGTTTCTTTTCCACGTGATTAAAAATGGAAAGAGATAAATATTTATCCGCGGCAACACTTGCCATAGAAGAAGGATATGTTTCGTTGCTATTGAACTTTTCAATTTCTTCTTGGTTCAAATGGGCAATGGAATAATAGTATTCGCCAACACAATAAAAGAGCAATTCTAATTGGTTGACTTCTTTAACCTCTATTTGAGAATTCTCTTTGTCGAGCATAGTAATGAGTTCATTAGCCATATCGTAGACATCATAAACATAGTCAACATCTAGTGGGACGCTGACTTGTAATGAGTGGATATACGCTCCAACTTGTTCTTTATTCCATTGATTTCTAATTTGCATATTATTTAAACATTCTTGTAGCTTTAATTGCGGTCTTCCAACCTTTGTATAATTCTTTGACTTCTTTCTTACTCATGTTAGGAGTATAAGTCGCTTGATATTCATGGATCTTTTTAATGCTTTCCAAGTTAGGGAAGAATCCGCTTTGTAAACCTGCCATGTAGGCTGCACCTAATGCGGTGGTTTCTAAACATTTTGGTAATTTAATAGTTGTATTAAGGATATCACTTTGGAACTGCATAAGATACTTATTTTGTGTAGCCCCACCGTCAACTTTTAAAACAGTGATGTTTTGTTTAGCGTCTTTTTGCATCACTTCCATGACATCTTTACATTGATAGGCAATAGCTTCTAGACACGCTCTTACGAACTGTGAACGGTTTGTGCCTCTAGTTAAACCAAAGACCGCACCACGAGCGTCATCGTCCCAATATGGTGTACCTAAACCTGTAAACGCTGGGACAACATAGACTCTCGTTCTATGACTTTGTAAGGCCACTTTTTCAGCGTCTGAGGCGCGTTCAATGAGCTGCATTTCATCTCTAATCCATTGCACAACCGCACCACCAACAAAGACCGAACCTTCTAAGGCATAGGTGACTTTGTCACCAATTTGCCAAGCCACTGTGCTTAAAATACCGTTATTAGAGAAGACTGGTTTTTCACCTGGTTCAAAGCATGTTTGACCAAATAAAGCTGCTTGTTGGTCACCGATCACACCCGTGATATGCGCGTTACATTTTAAGTAAGAAGCTTGACCATAGTCATAAGCACTTGGTTTAACACTAGGTAACATTTTCATTGGGATATTGAATAATTTGCATAATTCTTCATCCCATTTGAGTTCATTAATATTGAACAATAATGTACGAGAAGCATTAGTAATATCTGTGGCATGGATTTTGCCACTTGTTAATTTATAAATAATCCAAGAATCAATTGTGCCAAATAAAAGGTCACCTGATTCTGCGAGTTGTTGACCGTTTTCAATATGGTCTAAGATGAATCTGATTTTACTAGCGGAGAAGTATGGGTTTATTAATAAACCAGTTTTTTGATGAATGAATCCTTTTTGCGAACTTAAAGCATCACAAATATCCGCGGATTGACGGGATTGCCACACTATAGCATTACAAACAGGCAAACCAGTCTTTTTCGACCAGACGACTGTTGTTTCTCTTTGATTGGTTAGACCAATTGAATCCACTTCATCAATAGTTAAATTAGCCTTAATCAAGACTTCGTTAATGACATCAATAACGCTCACCCAAATAGCAAGAGCGTCAACTTCCACCCATCCAGAATGAGGGAAGAGGCATTTCACCTCTCTTTGCGCCATTTGGAATGGTTTACCTTGACGGTCAAATAATATTGCTCTTGAGCTTGTTGTGCCTTGATCAATCGCTAAAATATAACTCATAAAATTAACCTCTACTGGCCATTAATCTTTCGACTTCACCCATTTCTTTGGCGATGTTCTTAGAAAGGACAATTGCCCCATCGTTTGTGACTAAGACATCGTCTTCAATACGGACACCCACACCATAGTTAGCGAAGTATAAACCTGGCTCAACAGTAATGACATTACCGTTTTCTAATGGTTTTTCTCTTAAAGAGATATCGTGAGTATCTAAACCTAAATGGTGAGAACAGTTATGGTAATAATAATTACGGATATCATCATCCATTTTCATTAAACCAGTATTAATACATGTTTTTCTTAAGAATTCTGTCGCAAATTCTTGGAGTTCTTTAATAGTAACACCTGGTTTTATTCTTTGAATAATCGCTTTATTGCAGTTAAGAACGGCTTCATAGATGATAGCTTGAATACCAGTGAATTTGCCGTTAACTGGATAAGTACGGGAAATATCCGCACTATATTCTTCATGGTTATAGCCAAGGTCGAAGAGAATTAAATCACTTTCCTTAACCGCATCATTTTGTTGTTCATATGGATAATGTAAACATGTGGCGTTTTTACCCGCGGCCACGATTGTGGAGAACGCTAAGGTAGAACGGTCATGTAAACGGCCATAAAGTTCAAAATGATCAGCTAATTCATGTTCCTTCATACCTGGGGTTAATTTGCTAATCATATAAGCGATACCATTATTGGTCTTTTCAATCGCTCTGACTAAGTTTTCAATTTCTAATGAAGATTTCACCATTCTTAAGTCTCTTAAGATTGGATAGATATCAACGATATCTTTATGGAAGTCTAATTGTAATTTCACAGATAAGTCTTTCATATAGAAATCATCTTTGAGTTTTTGTTCTGGTGAAGATAAATCTAAATAGATGCAATCAATATCACCATATTGCTTTTTATCTTCATCAAGGGCTAAAGAGAGCATGGTTTCTAAGTTATCACTAGTATAGACGCTTTTAATATCACTAATTAAAGAAGCAGCGTCTTGGGTTAAACGTTTACCAGTCCACTTCTCTTTGAGTTCACTATATGGATCAACAAAAAGGTAAGCTTTTCTTTCACCTAATGTTTTCAACAACATTAAAGCACTGTGTTCTTGCTTAATGCCTGTTAAGTAGAAGAAGTTTTTATTAACGCAGAAAGGAAGTGCTTCATCTTCACTGGCAATTTTGCTGACACCAGAGAATAAGATAGCAACGCTATTGTCTTTCATTTGGTCGAAGACTTTTCTTCTACGATTTTCTAATTCTGACATATTTATTCTCCTTTGATTTTATTAATAATTGGTTGGATTTCTGGAAGAACGAGTTTTTCAATTTCTCCCTTATCCATTAAAGCGGTATTTGCACTGTTGAGTGGTAATTTACCTAAGATATCAAATTTCATTTGTTTAGCGAATTCTTCTAAATGAGATTCACCAAATAAAGGAATCTTTTCTTCACATTTTGGACAGACGAGATAAGACATATTCTCAATAACACCTAAGATGTTAATGTTCATCATCTCCGCCATCTTGATGGCTTTAGTGACGATTAAAGAGACTAAGTCTTGTGGGGATGTAACGATGATTAAATCATCGATTGGTAAACTTTGGAATGTGGTTAAAGCCACATCGCCTGTGCCTGGAGGCATATCGATTAATAAAACATCTAAGTCGCCCCATGCGACGTTTTCAAAGAATTGCTTAACAAGGTTACCCACTAATGGACCTCTCCAAAGAATTGGATCAGTTTCGTTATCGAGTAATAAGTTTGCGCTCATCACTTCGATACCACCTGGTGTCTTACATGGGAAAATAAAACCATTTTCACCATATGCTTTTTCTTTCACACCAAAGGCCTTTGGAATACTTGGACCAGTGACATCAGCGTCTAAAATACCGACCTTTAAGCCGTTTCTATTTAAATATGAAGCAATTGAGGAAGTGACGAAAGATTTACCGACACCACCTTTACCGGATAAAACAGCGATAATTCTTTTAATATTGCTTAATTCATTTTGTTTGCTCTTAACGATGCGTTCTCCACATCCTTCGACTGAGCAGCTTTCACAGTTATGATTACATTCTGCCATAATGTTGACCTTTCTATAAAGCGATTAACTCGCTACTATTGACGACATCAATACCCGCTTGTAAGTAGGTTCTGAGTAATCTGGAAGCCCCTAATTTGGTTCCACCGAAATATCTTACCACTATAAGGGCGACATTATTAATGTCTTTTTTATAAAGTAGTTCTAATAATGGGTGACCCGCTGTACCTTTTGGTTCCCCATCATCACTTGATTTGCTTTTCATATTCACACGATATGCATAGACCACATGTCTTGCTTTTTTGTGCTCTTTTCTTAAGTTAGCAAGGATGGGTTTAAAATCTTCTTCATTGTTGAGAGGGAGAAAATAGGCGATGAATTTACTCTTCATCACCTCAATCTGGTTTATGTATTGCGTTTTGATTGTGTAAGCCATACTAAGATAAGAAAGCCTCCACTCTTTCGCCATATTCTTTGAAGCAGAAGGTGTTGCTATAAACGTTATTAGGAGCATCAGGATCCGCTGTTGTTTCGTTGACTGGAACGAAGAATTCACCTCTGGTATTTGGCACAAGGGCGACTAGTTTGAATTTAGAATGAGCTTTAGAAAGATAGATGACTTGGGCCACTTTAGAGTTCTTGCCGTTTTCTTGACCCATCTTAGCAAAGTTATTCTTTAAGGCAGTAACTTGTTCAGGAGTTAAGCCAGAAGTAATGTTCTTAACTTGGGCTAAGGAGTCAATCATGCCGTCTAAACCATCACTTTCAATAACGCATACACTAGCGTAATCTTCAACAGTGATTTCATCGTCATCGACGTCATTACCGAAGCTAAATAATTGATATACATAGCCTGGATACTCAGTGACGTTACTAAGTTTAACGTATTCGTTTTCTAAAACGTTATTTAACGCACCAGAAATGAATTCACTAGCGATAACTGAACGTTTGTAGTTAAGTGGATCAGTTTCGTTTGTAGCGTTATAAGCAGAAGCGATAACGGCTAATAAGGCAGGTTTAGTGTTTTCTCTAAATTCATCTGTTTCGAGCTTATTTGAGGCTAATGCTTCAGCGGTAATCTTGCCATCACTATTATTAATTAAAGTAATTAAAGCTTCAGCTTCAACGGTGTATGTCTTCACTTCATCGTCCTTATATTGGTCAAGGGCTAAAAGATGAGAAATACGAGAGATTTGTTGTAGCTTTGTAGAAGCTGGAGTACTCACATTAGCGTCTCTATTAATGTATTGGGCTAAATCATTGCCTAAAGCGTTAACGATTAAAGCACCACGCGCACTGATTTGTTCTGCTTCAACAGTATAGAATTCGTTATAACCGTTTTCGATATTCTTGTTGGTATTTAAAACATGGGAGTTATAGAGATATTTAATTAAACCTCTTAAACCGTTTTGACCATCAGTGGTCTTGACGAAATTAGTTAAATCATCCATACCATCCATATAATGGTCACCAACATATAAGGAAGTCATAACATTATAGATGTTATCGATTTCAGTACCTTCACCCGCGAGAGCGTCACTACCACCATAAACGACTTGACCTAAACGATAGGTCGCATAATCCACATCGCTATAACTTGTTAAAGTACCAAGTTTAATAGCTGTGAAGCCATCTTTAATAAATTTAGGCATCGCGTCACTGACTAAGTCAGAAGCATTGACGGCCGTTAACAAACGCTTGATATCGTTTGGTGCGAGTTTATCAAATTCAAAGCTAGAGACATCTAAAGATGAACCACTACCTAAATCAGCGGCGGTATTGGCTAAGTTCATCATCGCATCAATTTCTTGATTCCACGCTGTGTTAGCGCCAGTATGATAGACGGTTGTAGAAGGTTTACCATCATCCGCTAAGGTGACAGCATCAACTTTAGCAGTTAGTTTATTAGCAGCGCTACCATAGGTAGAGACATCATCGGCAAATGTATCATCATAAGCAAATGTATCTAATTTGACGAAACTACAAATCTTAGACATCATTTCTTCGAATAAAGTGAAGCCTGTACCTGTTTGATATTGGTCAGTATAGTAAGGGGCTAAGCCTTCATAATTTCTAGCAGGAGAATGGAATAAGTTAGAATCGTGCATATCCTTAAGAATGCTCTTAAGAGCACCACCTGTGCCAGTTAAAGCCTTTAATGTTGTTGGATCAGACATTTCCTTACCGTCTAATTGAGTGTTAAATTCTTGATAATCAGTTAATAAGGAAATGATTCCAGCGATATCTTTTTGTAAATATTTAGCGTGGTAGTTTGGTGTAGCTCTTTCAATATTATCGATGAAGTAATAATGATAGAATGGGTCAACGCGTTTAAAGTCGACATTTTCACCACCACTGGAAATGCTTAATTGGTCGTTTTTAATAAAGATGTTATAGATGGAGTTTGGAAGAGCGTCATATAGTAAGTCACTGTTATTGAGTTTAGTGAATAGTGTTTCAATAACTTCGACGTTCTCACTCTTATTCATATCCGCTTCATTGATGGAATTAGCTTGTGAACCATCACTCTTCTTTAAAGAATATAAAGCATCAACACAGTCCATTAAGCCATCAATTTCACTAGTTTGTTTGTTTCTTTGTTCGTCAAAGTTCAAAGATTGGTCACTAATTTGTTGATCAGTTAAGAAGACTGAAGTCACGAGATATTCAATCTTTGTTTCTTTATTTGTGTATTCAGTGGCCACTTTATCTTTTGGAGAATCATTACCTAAATAGATAACATCTTTGATGCTGCTTTGAGCGAGCATAGAGTTAAATAAGCCTTGGAATGTTGTAAGAGTATTGTTTTTAGCAGAACCTAAACGATGGAAGATATAGGAACTATTGAAGTCCTTAATCGCTTTCTTCATATCTTCGATAATGCCATCTTGATTCATCTTGGAGTAATCGAAATCACTACCGACAATAACGCCATTAGTTTTCGCTTTATCGATGACCTTATAGAAATCAATCATCTTATCAAGTTCGACTTGTCTAGCAGCACGGCCGTTTGCAAAATCAAACATCTCGTAGTTAGCGTCAATAATATAGATGTTATAAGCACCAGATAAGTTAAAGGCACTATAACCATTTAATAAGTTATCGGCGGCAATACGATAGAAGTTATATAAGCAGATTCTTAAACAACTTGTGTCATTAATTGTGGTTAATATGCCATCCAACACTTCAATTGGTAATTCATTAAATGGAATTTGAGTACCAGCATGAGCACCAGCGGTTCTCTTTTCCATAACACGTAGTGAGTAAGTCATAAACTTACAAACACGAGAAATCTCATCACAGTTAAACACTTCATCATAATCAGCGATGAATGTGTCACTAGCAAAATATGCACCCCAATCATTATTAGTGAGATATGGACCAGTGGCGTTGGTTAAGTCCGCTTTATGAGCGGCTAAGAACGCCGCTTGTTTAGTGGTGAAAACATTATAATTACACCAATCAGTTGGTAATGTCGCATCACTATTAGTCTTACCACCTAAATAGACGAAGTCACGATACGCAATCATATGGGTATCGGTCAAGGCGTATTCAGGATTATAAGTATCCTTATATTCTTCAAAGTATGGGTCAGCATTAGTGACATCCACGCCTGGTTTAATACCCCAGTTTTCTTTCCAACTCCAAGTTGCATCTTCACCAGCTTTTGGATCGGCTAATAAGTCGTATTCAGAAGAGTTAACGGTGAATTTCACCATGGAGTCATTCACTTTGGCGTAGAACCATTTACCAAATTGGTAATGGCTGACATTGTCTTTGTCAATATAGGTAAAGATACCAGAATAGGCTAATTGATGGAGCATGTCATTTAATTCGTGGGATGAGATTATATAAGGAATCTAGTAAGTTAGATATTCTTTGACCTTCTTCCGCCCAGTTATCAATGTTAGAGAATGTCACGTTAATACCTTTATCAACGAGGAAACCACTTAAGGCATCGCCTAACATATCATCTAAGAATGGGCCTAAACTTGATTTAAAGATGTAGGATTCATTCACTAATGTGAAGAGTTTTGGTAAACCGACTTTACCATCACCCTCTTCTTTTAAATTTAAGATAGATGTTCTACTTAAACCATCGCTAAACATATCAGCGGCTTTAGTGACATCGTGATTAGCGATGTATTTAATAATGTCACCGACTGCATTAAATTCATCGTCCCAAGTATGAGTGTTACTTTCGACTTTTCTTAATGTCTTACGTTCCACTTTAAGGCCGATGCTTTCGGTCATACTAAAGACAAATTCCCGTTTCAGGAGTTGGATTAAATAATGGGTTTTTCCAGATAACAGATAAGATTTTGATTAATGAATCAACGAGTTCTGGATTTTTAAATTTATCCATTAAGTTATCGCTACTACTACCCATTAAGCCATATATTTCACCTAAATCAGACCAATTTTCTAATAATGAGGCAAAGTCTTCAAAGAAGGTGTGGTCTTCTTTTTTCATATCATGGTTAATGGCGGAGACAATAACTTCACTTCTAATGCCAATATCATTAAAGATGTCAGAGACTCCTGCACTACCAATCATGGATTTAAGGATTGGCACTAAACCATGGTAAAGCAATGAGGAATTATCCATCTTAATGATAGCTTCTCTGAAGTAATTAATATGTTTTACATCAATGGATAAGAAATTCTCCTTATCAGTCATGAGTGATTCAATACCACCACCACCGAATAAAGCAGTTAATAATTCTGTATCTTTAGCGACAGTACCAACGATATCTAATAAGGCGCCGAATTCTTTTTTGAAGTTAGATAAGCGGACACCCTGGTTAAGTCTACTAACCGCAGCGTGATAAGAAGTTAAATCTTCTTCAGATACATCTTTTTGATAATCGTGCATGAAGTCTAATTCAAATAG
>CACZNF010000029.1 GCA_902782395.1 uncultured Erysipelotrichaceae bacterium
TTAAGGTTACTGGTAAACCAATATATGATTCTAAAACGTCTTCAAGTTTTTGATCTAATTCAAGAACTTTGACTTTGCCTTCATTGTTATAGTCTTTAGTGACTCTAAAGATTTTAAGCTTTTCATAACAGCCTTTATGAATCGCAAATTTATTTTTATCCACTTGGGTAAAGACTGTATCTAAGTGCATAAATGTTCTCGCTTGTGGAATAGTGAACGCTAGAACGGTATCGAAATCTGTTTCGTTACTAAAGAAGAGATTCTTCGCTAAACGTTCCACAGCTTCAGCGCATGTTCTTTGAGAAACACCAACGATAAGAACATGGTTATTTAAGACCATGATGTCACCACCTTCAATATTCACATCCTCATAACGGGAGAAATATAAAGGAGTGGTTTTATATGTTGGATGATATTTGAAAATATATTCACCAAAGATAGTTTCTCTACTTCTAGTTACGGAATACATTTTATTTAATGAGACACCATTACCAATTGAGGCAAATGGGTCACGAGTAAAATATAAGTTTGGCATTGGATCAGTGACAAAAGGATAATCATCAACATGATCAGCGAGTGATTTGATTTGTGAGTTTGGTAAATCACTCTTTTTAATACCCGCGATGCTCTTTAAAACGAGTTCTTTATTGTCTTTGATAGACTTCAAATAATCAGTAGCGATTTCTCTTAAAGTATTGCTACGAATATTAGCTTCTTTAATAAATTGGTTAATGAATTGTTCTTTAATTTCGTTAGATAAATCAAGCACGTCTCTCATTAAATCAGTGAGATAGACTACTTCCACTCCTGCTTGTCTAAAAGTATCCGCGAAGGCTTGATGCTCTTTCTTCGCTAATGGAAGCCATGGAATATCATCAAATAAAAGGTCATCTAATTTCTTTGGTGTTAAGTTATGGAGTTCATCACCTGGTTCATGAAGAAGAACCACTTTTAAACGACCAATCTCAGAGTTCACATTGATTTTCTTCATGCGGACTTTCCTCCTGATTATTATGCTTTTCTTGACACTCTTTACGATAATCAAATATTGCGCTTACCGCAATAGAGAGAAGAATAATCAAACCACCAATGAGAAGATTTAAATTGAATTGTTCCATGCCTAAAGATATGGAGAGCGATGTTGCCACAACCGCGGAAAGTGGTACAAGGATAGAGACTGTGACCGCATCAATATATTTCATTGACCACGCTCTTGCTACCCAGCAAACCGCCATGCAAATAACACCTAAGAAGACAACTTCTAAGATTGGTAATAATTCGAATGTAAAATTGAATTCATGGAAGACTGGACCTTCAAAAGCAAATGTATAAATGAACGACACGACTGTTGTGACACATAATTGGAAGAAGACATAAAGAAGAGGATCTTTATCTTTGCAGAATACCTTAGTGAAAGCAATATCTAAGCCAAAGAAAAGACCACCAATCGCACTTAATCCATCACCTAATAAAGAACTACCTTCAAAGAAGTGAAGGATGTTAAAACCATTACCCATTAGGAAGATAGAACCAACAACACAGATAAGCGCAGCAACAATACTAGGCCATGTTGGTTTTTCTCTTATGAGTATGAACATGAAGATTGGGATAGTAATACAAGAAACATTTTCCAAGAATGTGTTCTTAGAAGGATCGGTATATTTTAATCCCACGAATTGGAAAATATAAGCAGCGGCTAAAATTAAGCCCGCTGGAATACAAATAAGATATGACTTATTAACTTTCTTAAAACCTTTGTTGATAAATAAGGCCATCGCAATAACCGCAAAAAGACCACGTAACGCTGTGAGGATACCTGGTGAATATAGCGCTGGTTCAGCGTCATAAATTGCTTTCGCCATCACTGGAGCAACACCCCAGAGAAGGACGACTGCGATGAGTATTAAGAATGCGATAATCTTAGTTTTTTTCATAGCGCCGGCCTATATCATAACACGTTAAAATTTTGCGACAACCCCTTCTTAATAAAAGAAGCGGAAAAACATGAAAAAAGTAGTTAAAAAATGCGTATGTTTTAATTGAAGGGTAAGAAACCTCGCGCGTATGTGCGCACAAACACTCTTAATTATAAAAATGCGCAATAAAAATGCGCGCAGTTATTTTATAGATAAAATAGATTAATTAATTCGTAGGATAGAAAGTTTTATGCGCTTGACATTCATTTTTATTAGTAGTTTACTAATTGCAAATCTTTTAAATTTTTAACGAAAGGAGAACTATTTATGAAATTCAAAAGGTTACCACAAGTCCTCGTTCTAGCATCAGTTGGCGCGATTGCATGTGCTTGTAATGGTCCTCTTCCAGCAAGAGCTGCCCATAAAGACGAAGCAATCTATAGCGCAACTATCGACGGTGTGAAAAAAGACAATCTTAAATGGGCTGACGCATACGACGCAGTCATCGCTAAGACAAAAAACACTTCCGGTGATGAAAGAAACGAATATTTACACCAAGCAGAAGATATTTTAATGAGTACAGGCGCCATTGCACCTATCTACTACTACACAGATATCTTTATGGAAAATGAAAAAATGGACGGTTTCTATAGCTCACCATTGGGCTACAAGTTCTTCCACAGAGCCACAGTTGACAACGCCGCAGAATACACAGTCTGTGTCGGTCCAAAAGGTGACTCATTCGACCCAGCGATTAACTCCGCAGTTGATGGCGCTATCGTCATCTCCCACGTTTTCGAAGGTTTATACCGTTGGGCAAAACCAGCTGAAGGCGATGTCGCTGCTGACTTAGAACCAGCACAAGCCGCAAGCTATGAAAAATCACAACCAGACGCAAATGGTCACGTCAAGTACAAATTCAAATTAAGAGATGGTATTAAGTACTCTGACGGTTCCGCATTAAAAGCCAGTGACTTTGCTAATTCCTGGGCTAGAGCTGCTTCAGGTAAGTTAGCCGCTGACTATGGCTACATGTTCGACTGTATCGTTGGTTACGAAGACACAGCTGCTGATGAAAAGAACTTCAAACCAATCAGCGGTGTTAAAGCCGACGATGAAAAAGGCGAACTCGAAGTCGAACTCATTAGTGACGTTCCATACTTCCTCGAATTAACAGCCTTCCCAACATACGCACCAGTTAAATTAGATAAGGTTGACGGTGACGATTGGTGGACAAAAGCTGCTAATTACATTGGTAATGGTCCATTAAAAGTTACAGAAATGGATAATAAAGACGGTGGCAAGATCGTCTTCGAACCAAATGCTAACTATTGGGACAATGCCAATACAAAAGTTACCAAATTAACATTCGCGTTATCTGATAACGATACCAACATCTTAGCGAACTACCAAAACGGTGCTTATAAGTTCATCGACTCCGTTCCAAACGATAAGATTGACGAACTCAAGAATGGTAAAGATTATCACGTTAATGGTCAATTAGGTACCTACTACGTTATCTTCAACGTTAACGACAATACACTCAATAGATTCTTAAAGAGTGAAAAAGAATACGCGACATTCCGTAAAGCCCTTGGCTTACTCATCGATAGAGAATACATCTGTAAGAATATCGGTAAAGCTGGCCAAGAACCTGCCAATACATTCGTTGGTAAAGGTATCATGGAAAAACATGATGACGGTTCTTTAAGTGAATGGACAACAAAATCTGGTCCAAATAGAGACGGTGCTGGTTATTTCAAAGTTGGTAAAGAAAACAATGCCGCTAACTACGCAGAAGCAGTTGAAATGCTCAAAGGCTTAGGCTTTAAGTATGACGGTAAGAAATTCACCAACATCCCAACAATTAAGTACCTCTATAACAACGGCACTGGTCACCAAGCCATCGCTGAATACTTACAAGGTGCTTTCAAAGAATTCGGCATTAAGTTAAAACTCGAAAACCAAGAATGGGCTGTCTTCCTCAATACTCGTAAAGATGGCAACTACTCCATGGCTCGTAACGGTTGGTTAGCAGACTATAACGATGCATGTTCCTTCTTAGACATGTGGTTAACCAATTCCGGCAATAACGACGCTCAATTTGGTAGATAGAGACTAGTTTTAAGAATATAGCATACCAGGTGAGGCGAAAGTCTCTACCTGGTTTTGCTATTCAGCATACAAATTGGAAAGGAGCGGTATTATATGAATAAAAAGACTATTTTTTACATACTTAAAAGATTTCTTTTAGCTCTTTTAACAATTGTCATCGTTATTACTGTAACGTTCTTCGCCATGCAACTTATTCCAGGTGGTCCATTTACCGCTGAAAAGGCGAAATCACCAGAAGCTCTTGCAAGGCTAGAAGCAAAATATGGTTTAGACAAACCAGTATTTATCCAATACCTCAGTTATTTAGGACGTTCACTCGTCTTTGACTTTGGTGTTTCCATCAAAACAAACGGTGCTGTAACCGTTAATGAGATTATTGCTGACCGTATGCAATATAGCGCCACTATCGGTATCATTGCCGCAGTAATCGCTATTATCTTCGGTATAGTTTTAGGATCGTTAGCAGCTTATAAGCATAATACAGTTGTGGATAGAATAATCATGGTTCTTTCCACTGCTTCTGTCGCTGTTCCTTCCTTCATTATTTCCACAATATTCTTATATTTCTTCTGTGTGTTTTTAAAATGGTTCCCTGCTAACGGGGATGATTGGCGAGGTTTTATCCTGCCGACGATAACACTATCGTTCTCGCCGATGGCGTATATCATTCGTTTAACTCGTTCATCCACTCTAGATGTTTTAAATAGTGACTATATTAGAACTGCTTATGCAAAAGGTTCATCCTTCTCTAGAGTTTTATATAAACATTCCTTAAGAAACTCTTTAACACCAGTCATTACTTATGCCGGTCCAATGATCGCATTCATCTTAACTGGTTCTTTAGTTATTGAACAAATCTATGGTATTCCTGGTATTGGTCGTGAATTCGTTAGTTCTATTACTAACCGTGACTATCCAGAAGTTATGGGTTTAACAATTTTCTTAACTTATTTAGTCATCGTCATGGTGCTAATAAGCGATATTTTATACAAAGTGGTTAATCCACGTGTTGAATTAGAATAGGAGGGCGGCATTATGAAAAAATTTAAAAATCCTTTTTCATTCCAAGTTGATTATGACCGTGGGTCAATTTTCAAACTAGCCAGTGATAAAGAAAAAGAAGAACAAACATTTATGCGTCCTTCCACTTCCTTTATGGGAGACGCGATTAGACGTTTCAAAAGAAACAAGATTGCGGTTATTTCTTTCTTCTTCATCGCGTTTATTTTATTGGCCATTTTCATTATTCCGGCTTTCTATCCTTATACATATGATGCAATGTTACCAATTAAGACTGGTGACGAAACATTCATTGACTTAGCACCATTTCAATATAGTGAATCAGAACTAGCCAAGATGGCCGCGGGTGAATTTGTCTGGCCACACATCTTTGGTACAGACAGCGCAGGCAGAGACTACTTTATTCGTGTCATATACGGTACACGTGTTTCCTTAATTGTTGGTTTCTTTGCTGCGATTATTGTTCTTATTATTGGTACAATCTACGGCTCTATCTCCGCTTTCAGTGGTGGCAAAGTCGATATGATTATGATGCGTATTGTTGATGTTATTTACTCATTACCAGATATGGTCATCATCATTCTCTTATCCGTTGTTTTAAATAACGCTTTCGATTTTGAAGGAACGATATTTGAGAATGTTGGTACATCATTAATATCCATCTTTATTGTTTATGCATTACTTTATTGGGTAGGTATGGCAAGACTAGTTCGTGGTCAAGTTTTATCTATCAAACAAACTGAATATGTTTTAGCTAGTAGATCAATTGGTACACCAACATCTATGACTATTAGAAAGCACATTATTCCTAACTGCTTATCTGTCATTATCGTGAGTGCAACTTTACAAGTACCAAGTGCGATCTTTACTGAATCATTCTTAAGCTTTATTGGTTTAGGTGTCAGCGCTCCAATGCCATCTTTAGGTAGTTTGGCAAGCCAAGCGATTGACTCATTATCATCTAAACCTTATAGATTGCTCATCCCTGCCTTATTCATCTGTTTAATCGTTTTAGCGCTTAACCTTATGGGTGATGGTTTAAGAGATGCTTTCGATCCAAAACAAAAATAGGAGGTATGAATATGGAAAAAGAAGTTTTATTAGAAGTAAAAGACTTACATACCTCTTTCAACGTGCCTTCTGGTGAAGTCAGAAGCGTTAACGGTGTTTCTTTTAAACTCCATCGTGGTGAAGTTTTAGGTATCGTTGGTGAATCTGGTTCTGGTAAATCAGTGACTGCTTACTCCATTATGCAGATCTTAGAAAAACCAGGACGTGTCATCGGTGGTTCTATTAAGTTTAAAGGTAAGGAAATGCTTGGCATTCCTAATAAACAACTTCAACAAATTAGAGGTAAAAAGATTGCGATTATCTTCCAAGACGCGATGTCTTCATTAAACCCTGTTTGGAGTATTGGTAACCAATTAATGGAAGCCGTGAAGATTCACGAAGATGAAGATAAGAAAGCCGCGAGAAAAGCTCGTATTAAAGAACTAAAAGCGGAAATCAGAGCGAAAAAGGCTAATAACGAAGATGTTACTGAGTTAGTTAAAGAACTCGATATGGCCGTTAACTTTGCGAGATATCGCGCTTTAGAAATGCTTAAACTCGTTGGTATCAATGATCCAGAAAAACGTTTGAAACAATATCCATTTGAACATTCAGGTGGTATGCTTCAAAGAATTATGATTGCCATGGCTTTAATTAATGAGCCTGACTTAAT
>CACZNF010000030.1 GCA_902782395.1 uncultured Erysipelotrichaceae bacterium
AAAGAATTAAACGAATTGGTGAAGTAATATGACCATTAAAGAATACGTTGCTCTTCGTAAGGAAGAGATTAAAAATTTAGTTTCTGGTTTAGATAGAAAGCCATGCATCGCTATCGTCCAAGTTAACGAAGACGCAGCAAGCTATGCCTACGTCCGCGGTAAACTAAAAGATGCTGATGAATTAGGCATCAAAGCAGACCTCATTAAGTTACCATTAGAAACAACTCAAGAAGAACTATTGAAGGTTATCGACACATTAAATAATGATGACATTCATGATGGCTTTATCGTGCAAATGCCTTTACCAAAAGGTATCGATGAAGAGACCATTAAATTAGCAGTTGATCCTAAAAAAGATGTTGATGGTTTCCATCCATTATCATCACTTATTCCATGTACTCCAAAAGGTATTATCAACTACTTACATTTTGAAAAGATCCAAATGCAAGGTAAGAACGCTGTAGTTATTGGACGTAGTAATATCGTCGGTAAACCAATGGCTAAACTCTTGCTTAAAGAAAATATGAATGTCACCGTTTTGCATAGCAAAACCACTCCTGAAGATATGGCTTTCTATATCGCTCACGCAGATGTTATCGTAGTTGCGATTGGTAAAGCTGGTTTCTTAGATAATCGCTTCACTTATAAAAAAGATGCCGTCATTGTCGATGTTGGCATTTCTAGAACTGAAGAAGGTCTAAAAGGTGACGCAATTCCTAATCTTCCAGTTGGACTTCAAACCCCAGTTCCTGGTGGCGTTGGTCTAGCAACTAGATTAGCACTTTACGAAAACTTATTAGAGATTTACGGCGTTAACAAGTAGGTTAGCGCCTTTTCTTTATAAATGTAATTTTTCCTTTCTCTTTTTTAATGAGATGGCGGTTTACTAAACTCGTTAAAAGGCGAGATAAAGTTTCTCTTTGAATGCCGATTTGAGCGGCTAATGCGGTTACGTTTTTGAAGATGATAACGTTATCGTTTTTACTAGCGTAATAAAATAGTCTTTCTTCAGCATTAGTAAATGATAAGAGTTGAATCCTAGCGTTAAGAGATTTGCCAAAGTCTGATTGTGCTTGTAAATATAGTTTTAAGAAGTCTTGGTTGTTTTGTAATAAGAAGACTAAGTTCTCTTTATTAATAAATGCGATGACGCACTTTTCTTTAGCAATGACATCACCGCGATACACTGGGTCACTAGAGAAGATTAAATTATTGCCAAAAATATCTCCCGCTTTTAAAGAGTTAAGTAACATTTCTTTACCTTTGAAGGCATAAGAGACGATATCAATCTTACCTGAGACAATGATACCGATGTTCTCGCAGACATCACCTTCATGGGCGATAATGCTATTTTTGGTTACTTGATAACCATTCACTAGCTTATGTTCTTTTTTGCTTAATACTTGTAAAAGTGGAATTTTCATAATATTTGTGTGACCTCAATCACATTTTATTATAAATCGTTCCTGTATAATTACAACGGAGGAATTCAAAAATGAAAAAATATTTATCACTTATTGCAGTCGCCCTCGCGCTCACTGCATGCAATACTAACAGTTCTAATCAAGGTACAGGGGAGTTCGATCGTACATCCTTAAGCATCATCACCCCAACAGGCGCTCCAGCTTTAGCGTTCTATAACTATTCCGGTAGCGAAAGATTTGAAACAAACTCAAATCCTGCAGAAGGTATCATCCCTCAAATGGTTACTGGCCAAAAAGATGTTGTTGTCTTACCAACTAACGCTGGTATGCAAGCCATCTTAAACAAGAAAGCAGAATATCAAATTGCTGCAACTATCACATTTGGTAACTTCTATCTCGTTAGCATGAACAATGACACTAACAAGACATTAGACGCTGATGACACAATTCTCCTTTTCCAAAAAGGTAATGTCCCAGATAAGGTCTTCCATTATGTTTATGGTGATGACTATAACAGCAACATTCATTATGTCTCTGCTGTCAGTGACGCTGCTGCGGCAGTTAACGCTGGTTTCTTCGCGGATGCAGAAACAGGTAACAACATTGTTCCTAACTATGTCTTACTAGCCCAACCTGTCTTAACCACAGTCTTGAATAAGAATGCGGATAAGGGTTATGCAGTCTACGCTGATATGCAAGCTAAGTATAAAGAAAAATCAAACAATCAAGCTTTATTCCAAGCCTCTGTCTTTGTTAAGAAGAGCCTTGATAGAAAAGTTGTTACATCATTCTTAGATTCTTTAAAAGCGGATATTGACGCTGCTATTAAGAATCCTGAAGTGATTCAAGAAGCTTTAAAGGATGCACAAGACGCTCAAACAGTCTATGGCATTGCTCCAGCTATGGCGACTACAGTCACTAAAAACAACAACGGCATGGGTTTAGGTTTCGAACGTGCGATCAATAATAAAGAAGCTGTTGAAACCTTCTTAAAGCTCTTTGGTATTGAGGGTTTTGATGAGGAAGTTTATTTCTAATAAATTTGTACTCTTTGCCTTAGGCATTTTATTCGTTATTGCTTTATGGATAATTCTTTCGTTGTGCTTTGATGTCAACGGAGGAATTTTTCCTTCTCCGATAGAAACATTTGCTAAGTTTGGAGAGTTATTACAAGATCCATATTCTTATAAATGTTTAGGCTATACATTCTTAAGAATGTTTGTGGGTTTTGCTATTTCCTTTGTCTTGGCTTTAATAACTGGCATACTAGCGGGCAATCATGAGGCATTTTATGATTTCTTAAAACCATTAATGACCGTGATTAAAAGTATTCCAACAGTTGTTTTAGTATTCTTATTTGTGGTCCTTGTTGCCCCTAAGAACGCCCCTATTCTTGTCGTCTTTGTCATTTGCTTTCCTATTCTTTATGAAGCAGTGGCAGGTGGCATTAAAAAGGTTGATAAGCAAGTTATTGAAGCATCCGAAGTTGATGGAGCGGGATATTTCAAAAGAGTTTTATTTATAAAACTACCTTTATCTCTTTCCTATATTATTGTCGGTATTGTTTCAAGTTTTTCCTTATCTTTTAAAATTGAGATTATGGCGGAAGTCATTACTGGTTATACCCGTAATGGTTTAGGTAGTGTCATCCACTACGTCCAGCAAGAAGATCCCACAAATTTAACTGGTGTTTTTGCCTATGCGTTGTTCGCTATTATCTTCATGCTTTTATTCTCTTTATTAGAAACGATTATTAAACAAATAATTAAAAAGCAAAACAATTGAATAAGTATAGTATTTAAACTAAACTTAATTTAAGGAGAACATACACAATGGAATTAAAAGGAAGTAAAACAGAAAAGAATTTAGAGATGGCTTTTGCTGGTGAATCTCAAGCCCGCAACAAATATACATATTTTGCCAGCCAAGCTAAGAAAGAAGGCTATGAACAAATTGCCGCGATTTTCTTAGAAACAGCAGAAAATGAAAAAGAACACGCTAAGATGTGGTTCAAATATTTACATAATGGTCAAGTTCCAAACACCATTGAGAACTTAAAAGCCGCCGCTGAAGGCGAAAACTTTGAATGGACCGATATGTATAAGAAAATGGCAGAAGAAGCTAAAGAAGAAGGCTTTATGGAAATTGCCGCTAAGTTTGCTCTTGTTGCTAAGATCGAAGCAGAACACGAACAAAGATACCTTAAGCTTTTAGAAAAGGTCAAAGCGGATAAAGTATTCATCGCTCCTGATGTCGTCGTCTGGAAGTGCCGTAACTGTGGCCATATCCACATTGGTAAAGAAGCACCAAAGATTTGCCCAGCTTGTGCTCATCCACAATCCTATTTCGAATTAAGAGTCGAAAATTATTAATCTTTAATTTAAATTAAAAAGAAGCACAGAGACAACACTTTGTGCTTTTTAATTTTATTAAAATTTCCTATTGCAATTATTAATATTTTCTATGATAATAATAAAGCGCGTTACAAACGGATCTGTGGTGTAGCGGTTAACATGTCTCCCTGTCACGGAGAAGACCGCGGGTTCGATTCCCGTCAGATCCGCCAGCGCTTTTTTAAAGAAATGGCTCGGTAGCTCAGTTAGTAGAGCATCAGACTGAAAATCTGAGTGTCGCCGGCGCGCTCCCGGCCTGAGCCACCATTTTATTGGATAAGACACATTTGTGTCTTTTTTTCTTTCTCACGATATAAGAAAAAACCACTAGTCGAGAAACTAGTGGTTTGTTTTAGTTAATTAATAACTAGTCTTGTTTTTGTGTTTCTTTTGGCTCATCGCCTTCTGGTCTTGGAAGACCGACTTTGGCCATCACATCATCAACAAGTTTCTTTGCTCTACGATAAGCTAAATCGCTCTTAACGCGGAGTAAGCATGGAAGATCTTCGTATTTCTTCGCTTCTGCTCTTTCAACTGGAATTGTTGATTCAGCATAATCATCTGGATTGAGGTTGAGGTAAACACGGAGGTGTTTGCCGACGATTGTCACGAAGACATAACGTTGTCTCTTATATGAGAATGTATCACCTGGAATGGAGACACGGTTTCTCAAACCATACCATTTAATATAGTCTCTTAAGTCGTAATATTTATGACGTAAGTCGTAGACACTGTTTCTTAAGCGGGTTTCGAATGGTTTTCTCTTTCTCTTACCCTTAATGACTAAACCTTCTGGACCTTCGACGACTGGGGCTTCATCTTCTTCTTCCTCTTCGTCTTCTTCTTCCTCTTCAGGTTCTTCTTCTGGTTCAGGCTCTGGTTCTGGTTCTGGCTCTGGTTGTGGAGCTGGAGCAGGAGCTGGTTCTTCTTCCTCTTCTTTTTCAGCGTGGTATTCTTCGACGTGTTCGTCGAGACCTTCTTTAACGAGTTTACGAACTTCTCTCTTATCTAAGCCTTCAGCAGCAGCAGCTTCTTTTGGATCTTCGCCAGCAGCTTTTTGTAATAAGCCAAAGAGCATTCTGAATACTGGTAATAAAACAAAGAAGATAGCGAATAGATTAAGACCAAACGCACCTGCTAATAAGAGGAACGCAGAGATTCTTAAAACGCCCATTTGAATCATAGGAATGGCAAGGATGAGGATGAATGGTAAGAAGCCAATCGCGACAACAATGCCAACGGCGGATAATAAGAAAGCTGGTTTCTTTTTGACAATGGCCATAACAATTGTTGCAATACCTAAAGTAATGGCAACAAAAACGAGCGCAACACCAATGAAGGCTGTTTCATGATTGAAATAATGAGGGTTCCACATATTAACGTAGTCACCAATAGCTGCCCTTGGGCCATAAACAAAGATTTGGCTATTAATGAGACCTTGGCCGCCATCGATTAATGGTGTGACCATACAAATACCAACTAGTAAGGCACAAATTAACCATAAAGCTAAACCAATACAAGAGGAACGCAAAATTTTCTTGTTTTCCATGGATAGAATATCTCCTTATTTATTTTAATGTAATTCCGATTTCGCGCGTTTGCAAGTAATAAAATATATAAAAAGTTGAAAAATATGTAAAAAATCATGCACATGACGGCTATTTTGGGCTTCTTTGTTACAATTGACCTATGAATGTAACATGATTTTTTTACGAGACATTTTTGCGAAACTAGGTAACATGTCGGCTATTTTTGCTTTCAAAAAGAAGCGATATGGTATTGATTCAATTACTAGTAACATTTTTTATGAGAAATGGTTAGAATATAGACATGTTAATAAAATTAAAAGTTCAAAATTTCGCCATCATTGAAGACATTGAAATTGCTTTTAAAGATGGTTTGACTGTTTTAACAGGCGAAACAGGCGCAGGTAAGAGCTTAATTATTGATTGTATTGGGCTCTTATTAGGTGAAAGAGCGGCCTCTGAAATGATCAGACAAGGGGAAGAAAAGGCCATCGTCCTCGGTGTTTTTGATAATCAGAGTCCTATCGTCAAAGCGGCTTTAGAAAAAGCCAATATTCCAGAAAAAGACGGACTTATAGAGATTAAAAGAACGATTTCTGCGAATAAGAATGTCGTTAAAATTAATGACACCACTGTTACTTTAGCGGATTTAAAGAATATCATGTCACTTATTGCCGATATTCATCAGCAATTCGATATGGTAAAGCTATTTAATAACGAGAATTATCTCGCTATGGTCGATGGTTTTAACGCACGATTAGTCAATCAATATCTTGAAAAATATTTGACACGTTATGCACTTTTGAAAAAACAAAGCGAGACGTACCATAGTTTAGTTAAACGCATTGATGAGTTTAATAAAAACCAAGAGGCATATGAATATGCTTATAATGAAATCAAAGCGCTTAACCTTAAAGAAGGTGAGGAGGAAGAGATTGCTTCTGAGATTGCTCTACTTGAAAACTATGACAAGATTTATTCCCTATTAATGGAATCTAAAGAATTGATGGATGGAGATGCATTAAGCAATATCTACCAAATTAAAGAAAACATTAATAAGCTTTCTGAATACCAAAATGAGTATCAAGAATACTTATCAAGATTAGATAACGCTTACTATGAACTCGAAGATATGTTCGAGGAAATCAAAAAGAAAGTCAGTTATCTTAATTATGATCCAGAGCATTTAGACGCTTTGATTGAACGCTCACACGCGATTAATAATTTAAAGAAAAAACATAATAAAGATTTTAATGAATTAATTAAGTATCAAGACGAACTTAATCAACTTCTTAAATATAAAGAAGACTAGTCTATTCTTCTAAAAGAAGAAAAAGAAAAATTGTCCACTATTTATGAAGAAACCGAAAGAAACCTATGTCGCGGCTATGGACTTACATAAAGTAAGAGAAGATATCGGTTTAAACATTACTAAAGATTTAGAGAAGACTCTTTCTGAACTTGGTTTAAACTGTCGATTCAATGTCGCGGTTAATAGTAAAGAAAAGAGTGATGAATTAGATATCAATATCTTTACTGATAGCGGCATCGATACGATTGAGTTCTATATCGAAACAAATATTGGTGAAGGCCTCAAGCCATTAGCTAAGGTTGTTTCTGGTGGTGAATTATCTCGTATCATGTTAGCGATTAAGCTTCTCTACGTAAAAGCCCAAAAGATTAACACAATTATCTTTGATGAAATTGATACTGGCATCAGTGGAGACGTCGCTAGCAAGGTGGCTAAGAAGATTAAAGAACTTTCATTCTCACATCAAGTTATTACCATTACTCACTTACCTCAAGTAGCGAGCTTAAGCGATCATCATATCAGAATTGCTAAGAAAGTTAGTAATAATAGAACATACACCACGATTAAAGAATTATCTTTAGACGAAAAGATTTATGAAGTCGCCTCACTGATCTCTTCTGGCAAAGTCACTGATAAACAATTAGAGTACGCTAAAGAGATGGTAATGGAAAGAAAATAGGACCCAACGGGTCCTTTTCTCTTATCTGAGTTTCATGCCTTCTCTAAAGGCGTTAGCGACTGTTTCACCGATTTCTTTATATTCCGCTTTGACGGGATCAAAGACTAAGAAATGGGCTTTATCTGGATTAACTTGACCGTTTTCGAGGATACTTTCATCAACGCTCACATTAACGATTTTGCCAATGATGTTTCCACCACCTTCACCTTCATTAATTATTTCCACTAATTCGCATTCAAGAGTTAATGGATAATCGGTGAAGAGAGGAGCATCAATGTGTGGGGCACGCTCATATTCAAGGCCACTTTTCTTAATCTTATCTTTTTCTTTCTTGAAAGAAACGATACCAACATAATCACTAGCGGTTACTGTTTCTTTTGTGGCAAAGGCCACGGTGAAGGCTTTCTTGTTTCTAATGTTATCTGTGGTTTGATGCGATGATAAACAAATAATGATTTGATTAGTGTCATAAGTACCACCCCAGGCAGCGTTCATCGCATCTGGTTCATTGTTTTCATTGTAACTACCAATGATGAGGACTGGCATTGGGAATAGCCATGTTTGAGATCCAAAGTCTTTACGCATATTATCTTCCTTTCAAAAAGTTATATAGACGATTCATTCCGTCTTTGACATTATTAATGCTTGTGGCAATATTAATTCTCACGAAGTTACCTCCATTAGGGCCATAATGGAGACCATCGTTAATATATAAACCTGTCTCTGCTCTTAACTCTTTAACAAAGACATCACTAGGAATGCCGTATTTAGAGATATCGAGCCATAACAAATATGTTGCTTGACCAGAAACTAATTTAACATTTGGTAAGTTTTCTTTTAAGAACTCTTTGATATATTTCTTATTTTGATAGAGATATTCGTTTAACTCATCGACATATGTCGCCCCTTTAGTGTACGCCGCAATTGTCGCGGGGACACAGAAATAATTAGGCTCACCAATATCATCATGATAGAAAGCTTTTTGCACTCTTTCTCTTTTTTCTTTATCGTTGACCACTGTCACCGCGGAATGTAAACCCGCAAGGTTAAATACCTTGCTAGGAGCGATACAAACGATGATATCTTGGGCAATTGATAAAGCGGGAACAT
>CACZNF010000031.1 GCA_902782395.1 uncultured Erysipelotrichaceae bacterium
GTGATGATTGTAATTGGTACATCGTTAAAAGTTTATCCAGCAGCAGGCTTTATCCGTTATTTTAAAGGCCGCTATTTAGTGGTTATCAATAAGGAATCTACTTCCTACGATAATATGTGTGATTTAGTCTTTAACGAAGACGTTATTAATGTCGTTAAACATCTCAAATAATGAAAACTCTTATTTTTGACCTCGATGGTACTATCCTAGATACACTTCAAGATTTGAAAAACGCTGTAAATCACGGCTTAAATTTTTATAATCTGCCAGAAAAGGACCTCGAATTCGTCCGAAAAGCTATCGGAAACGGCACAACTGTGCTTATTCAAAGATGTACCCCATCCTCGCTAAATGATAATGAACGTTTAGCGGTTTTTAATGAATTTAAGTCCTATTATTTATCTCATTATGCTGACTACACTAAACCATATCCTGGTATTAAAGAATTGCTAGAAAAGTTATACGGCAAAGTCCGTCTTGCGGTAGTCTCCAATAAAGACAACGATTTGACTAACAAAATCATCAAAAAAGAGTTTGGTAATCTCTTCGATATCGTCCAGGGTTCTTACCTAAATCATCCAAAGAAACCAGATCCATATCTAATTAATAAAATAATTAAGGAAAATAATATAAATAAAGAGGACTGCCTCTATGTTGGTGACACTAATGTTGATAAAGAGAGTGCTACTAACGCTGGCTTACCTTATCTACTAGTGAATTATGGCTATAGAACAAAAGAAGAACTAGAAAAAATGTGTCCTGAGGACACTACTATTTCAACCGTTGACGAACTTTATAAAGAAATAATAAAGTGGGTTAACTTATAAAGATTCGATTCTTTGTTCAACAAAGTTCGCAATTACTTCTCTTGGTTTGTTATAAGTAATTGTTAATTCATCCAATAACATGTTAGTAGCGTAGTTAAGCATATCCAAATCAACTGGGCCAAGTCTAATCTCAGTGTTTTGCTCGCCACCCATTTTGTTATAGAAATATAATTGACGATATAAATAAGCAATATCTTTAACATTACCAGAAGATAATCT
The DNA here is from genome assembly GCA_902782395.1 of uncultured Erysipelotrichaceae bacterium. Next base: position 1,047 of record CACZNF010000031.1, read on the forward strand.
CTTCTTATAAGCATCTCTTCTTTGCTTTGTGTTGGTGTTAAATTCTTTACTAATTTTTTTAATATATTGTAATAACTCATCAGCTTGTTTAATGCTCATGATTGTGCGAATAATACTACCTGCACTATCCACAGGCACATAAAAGGTTTCACTACTAATGCGATTGACTTGCACTAGAAAATAGTCTTTGCCGTTCATATTTTTGACGTCGATTATTGTCGACAAACCTTCTCGGCAATGAATGACTTCATCGTTTACATTAAAACCTGACATATACATTAATATTATGTCATTTTTTATTTTTTAATGTAAGCGAAAGACTGATTTTTAGACATGTTCTATTAAAGATAAGATGATCCTTCGTGGAGTCTTTATCAGTGCAATAATAGCCTGTTCTAATGAATTGGAAATGATCTAATGGTTTGGTATCTGCTAAAGAAGCTTCGACAAAACCTTCAAGTTTAACCCAAGAGTTTGGATTTAATCTTTCAATGAATGTTTTGCCTTTTGTTTCTTCAGTTTCATCAAACACTAATGGTTCGTATAAATTAAATGTTGCTTTTAAAGCTGTAGTGGCTTCAACGTAATGGATTGTGCCATTTGGTTTTCTGGCATCAAAACCACTACCAGATTTAGTTTCTGGGTCGTATGTGCAATGGATTTCTGTGATTTTGCCATCTGCATCTTTGACTACACTATTACATTTAATGAAATAAGCATGCATTAAACGGACTTCATCACCAACGGATAATCTCTTCCATTTACGGTTTGGTTTTTCTTCAACGAAGTCTTCTTGTTCGATATATAAATATTTACCAAAGGCAATTTGACGACTGCCTAATTCTTCGTTTTCCATATTGTTTGGAGCGTCGCAGTATTCAATTTGGCCTTCTGGATAGTTATCAATTACTACTTTTAATGGGTTTAAGACTGCCATTGGACGTGTGGCTTTAAGTTTTAATTCTTCTCTAAGGAAGTTATCAAGGTTTTCCGCATTTGTGGTGCTGTTAATTCTTGATAAGCCAGTATAAACAATAAAGTTCTTAATTGCGTCTGGAGTTAAACCTTTTCTCTTTAAACCAACGAGTGTTGGCATACGTGGATCATCATAGCCAGTCACATAGCCACCATCAACTAATTGACGGAGATATCTCTTGGACATGACGGTATTTGTAATATTTAATCTACCCCATTCATATTGATGTGGGACATTTGGCATTTCACATTTTTCGACAAACCAGTCATATAAAGGACGATGGTTATCGAATTCTAAGGAACACATGGAGTGAGTAACACCTTCAATAGCGTCTTGTAATGGGTGAGCAAAATCATACATTGGGTAAATACACCATTTTGTGCCTTGTCTATGATGTGGGACATGTAAAATACGATACATGACTGGGTCACGCATATTGATATTTGGTGATGCCATATCGATCTTTGCTCTTAATGTCTTTTCACCGTTACCATATTTGCCTTCACGCATTTCTTGGAATAATTTTAAGTTTTCTTCAATGGATCTATTTCTATATGGAGAATCTTTACCAGGTTCAGTTAAGGTACCACGGTATGCAGTAATCTCATCCGCGGATAAATCATCAACGTACGCTAAGCCTTTTTTAATTAAAAGGACAGCGCGATTATATTGCTCTTCAAAGTAATCACTACCAAAGAAGATGTTTTTTGGTTCATAGCCTAACCATTTAATATCGTTAATAATAGCTTGGACGTATTCAGCACCTTCATTAACTGGGTTAGTATCATCAAATCTTAAATTGGTGTAGCCACCGAATGCTTTAGCGAGCTCAAAGTCATTAATGACCGCTCTAGCGTGGCCAATATGTAAGTAGGCATTTGGTTCAGGAGGGAATCTGGTAACAATGGTTTTTACACGACCTTCTTCCAAGTCCTTCTCCATGATGGTTTTGATAAAGTTGTTAATTTCTTCCATAACTAAATCCTCGCCAATATTTTACTCTTGTTAGATTGGCAATCAATAATAATTGTTATTTAAGCAATTATTTAGCCTTGCTTCTTTTTGCTGAAAACTGGCCAAAATGCATCCGCACCATAATCAATACGATTGAGTTTCATGAGTTCGACCATATCTTCTTCTTTAATCTCGAAATCAAGTTTCATATTGTCTTCAATGTGCTCTTTACTTGATGCTTTTGGAATAGAGATGGTATCTAATTGCAATGTGTATTTGATACATAACTGTGGCACAGATACCTTATATTTATCCGCCATCGCTTGAATTGTTTTATTGTTTAAAGCCTTGCCATGTGCGATTGGAGAATAGGCTTCAACGACGATATCGTTTTCTTGGCAGAACTTAATAACATCAACTGGGGTTTCACCAATATGTAAAAGAATTTGGTTCGCCATTGGTTTGATTTCACAGTTATTCATGATGTTTTGCAAATCATCCACTAAGAAGTTAGAAACACCAATGGCTTTGAGTTTGCCTTCTTTATACGCTTCTTCCATAGCTTTCCAAACTTGAATGTTTTGTTTGAAATATCTAAATGGTCCTCTAAATAAGGCCCATGGTTGTGGACAATGGATAAGCATTAAATCAATGTAATCAACACCTAATTTTTTAAGCGATTCATCGATTGATGCTTTGGCTTTTTTGTAGGACTTAATTTCCGCTTTTATTTTAGAAGTAATGAACACGTCCTCTCTTTTGAGGCCAGATTCTCTAATTCCTTGACCCACGCCTTCTTCATTTCCATATGCTTGAGCAGTATCGATATGACGATACCCAGCTTCTAAAGCCATCTTCACACAATTCGCGGCATTTTCATTTTTAATTAGCCATGTGCCATAGGCTAAAGCAGGTGCCTTGACACCATTATGCAAAACAAATTCTTTCATATTAGTTTCCTCGATTAATTCTATTTTTGCATATGTTTAACTTTTTCACAAAACTAAACACAACAAAAAGAAAGGATCTGGCGAACCAGACCCTTCCCGGATTCTTATGAAACTTTTTTATTATTTCACTGAGAGTTTGAAGACATCTAAGCTTGGGCAAGAACCTTCGATTGTGACGACTAAGGTATTTTCGCCGGACTTAACAGCAACATCACCGATAACAACTTCGGCCATTGAAGAAGTATAGCCTTCTGGTGCTGGGAATTCAGCGGTTTCAGGAATTGTCACGTTATTGTTGTTTAACTTAATGCTCATACCATCTTTAAGGACGTATGCAGCAGATCCGCCCATTGGAGAACTACCAACAACGGAGAGAACCATTGTAGCATTCGCTGTAGCTTGGAACTTCATGGTTAATGTTAAACCATCACTACCAAAGTTCATGACATAAGCACTACCACTATGGACTTCACTACCGCCCATCATGCCGCCATCTTGCATAATGCTTGGACCACTCATATTGAAGGATCCTGGTGTGAGTTCTGCTAATTCTTCAGCAGATTCAGCTTCAACAAGAATTTGACCAGCAACTGGTTTTGGTTTGACAGTGATTTCAAGTCTAACAGAGTACATACCTTCTTTTTTCACTGTGACATTGGTTTTGCCAACTTTAACACCGGTAACAACACCAGCATTACTAACAGTGGCAATTGTTTCATCGCTAGAGACGTATGTAACGCCTGCTAAGTTATTCTTAACTTGAATGTTAACTGTTTCTTCGACGATAACTTCTAATTTATCGTTAACGACTTCAATTTGTTGTTTAGCAGCAGGATTTGTTAATGTCACTGTCGCTTCTTTTGCATAAACTGCGAGTTCGTTTAAGAAGATGTTTGTGTCTTTTAAGAATTCAAATTCAAGTGTATTGGAAACGGCTAAATCTAAATTGCCTAATGAAAGATCGCTGAATTCGAGGGAATTACCCCAGTCACCAGCGTGTGCTTCAAGCGCCCAGCCTGCTAAGTTAATAGCGGTGCCATTGAGTTTAATAGTCATGATTTCTTCTAAGTTAACTTCATCACTATTACCGATGTTTAACATTAATTCAGCTTTTTCCGCTTTGCTTGCAGCAAATTTAATTGTTTCTTTATCACCAACGCCGAAACCACCGATAAATGTTTCTGGGTTTTCTTCTTGTTGACCCCAGGACATGTTTTGTGCGATTGGGTTCCAACCATTAACGGTTTGCATTGCAAATCCCATACCACCTGTTGGGAGTTCCCACCAACCATCAGCAGAATAGTGTTCTGCAGCAGTTGTTAAATCGAATGTTGCGGAAGCAGCTGGTCTTGGAACGGTAATACCGATTGAACCATTGTTATAACCATCTTTTTTAGCGGTAATTGTAGCTTCACCATAGCCAACAGCAGTGACTAAACCATTGTTAACTGTTGCAACATTAGCATCAGAAGATTCCCATGTGACACCTTCAAGAGCGGCTTCGCCAACTTTTGCGGTTAATTGTACTGTTTCATTTAACGCTAATGATTTTTTATCACCAGCAGCGGTAACTGTAATTCTCTCTTTTTGTTGAGTACTTTGTTGAGAGTTTGTTGATTGGTTTCCTTGACTGTTATTAGCTGGTTGGTTACAAGCTGTTAAGCCCATACTTAAAAGTAAACCAACGGCCATAGCAGGAAGGAAAAATTTTGTCTTTTTCATTGTAAAAATAATCCTTTCTATAAAAATGACAAATATGAATGGTCAGCAAAAAAACGAACCGAAATATTCAACTCTTGCCAACTATCTAATATTATTATACGCCTATTAAATTTATAGTTAAGTGATTTAAGGTTCATTTAAGGAAAGTATAAAAAAAGCGACTAAAAGTCGCCTTTTTATTGCTTGTTTTTTAGTAGAATAATCTAACTTCTTCAGTAAACAATAAACGGTAATCAGTATTGTTATGAACGAATTCGATTTCTAAGTTAGTGTCGTTTTCAACATTATAGCTAGCGATATCGAAGTAGTTACCAGATGTCGATAAGCCTAATTGACCATATGTTTGACCGTTTTGTAATAGGATTGTTTGAGTCACACCATTGATTTTAATCTCATATTTGCTACTGTCGAATGTTTGTGAGGAGTGAGAATCATAGGACATCTTCATATTGAATTGAAGTTTGACTTCACCAGCTTTAGCAGGGATATCCCATTTAAATGTGGTTTTCACTTTACTTGAGCCACCAATTTTACCATCACTACCATATTGACCATCGATTGAAGAATAATCACTAAATTTGATAGCAATATATTTCTTGCCACAATCGCATAAATAAGTCGTTACTTGCTTACCTGCTTTGTTGGTCACTGGTGTTTGTGCGACGTAATTATGGGTGGTATGTTCTTGTTCGTTACCACCTGGTTGTTCGCCTCCACCAGTACCATTAGCGGCATCAAAGATATAGATACCACCAACATTCATTGAATTGGATGTACCAGTTAATTTAATGGTGTGGCTACCAGCTGGAATATCAACTTCGCCTAATATAACTGGATAGTAATTTGTTCTTGAACCACATTTGCCCATTCTTGCGTCAGAGTAAGATTGATCTTTCATTTTGATATCAGTGTTGTCTAATGAGCATTTAATTGCATCGGCAATCTTTTTAGAGGTTGAGGAATCGCCATTACCAAGATAGGCCACTACTTGTCCCTTGAAAGCTTGTGTTGTGGTAAATGAATAACTTACAGATTGAGATGAACTATTTAAGGTGAAATAGTAATTTGGATTATTTCTATCGGATGTGTCAGTTTTGACAGTTACACCATCGCCTTTTAATAAGTTAGCTGGAGCAATAATTTGGCCAGCTTCATTGTCTTTAGCGGTTTGTCCTTCTGTCAAATTAGCGATGACGGTATCTAATGTAGTTTTAGAAACACCAATGGCTAATAACATATTGTAGACTTTGTTTTTGAATGTCTTACCGGACATGTTTTGGATATCGTTAATATAGTTTTGAATATTATCTGCACCAGCTTTTGTACCGATGTATCTCTTTTCACCAATCTTACCGAAGTTGGAGAATAAGTAGTCTTGATAGATTTCGTTTAAGGAAACGCCTAATAAGCCAGATAATAAGATGGCACATAAACCAGTTCTATCTGTACCGATACGGCAGTGGAAATAAACAGGATAGTTGTTTGAATCACCTAATAAATTAAAGAAGTTTTTAACTGATTCGGCATTTCTTGAGAAGTGATGTGAACCACCACTGTAGTCCATCTTAAATTCCTTTAGAGTTGTGCCTGATAAGTTAAGGTTATAATTGCTACCATCAGCAACGTTAACTTCAGTCTTAACTTTTAAGTGTTGAAGCATTTCTTTTTTGCCATCTTCTGTAATGGTTGTGCTGTAATCGTATTTATAACCACTTGTACGGTAGATGAGACCTTGTTTCATCTTGCCACCATCTTCAAGCACTCTACCACCCATATCACGGCAGTTAGTCATGCCACCTATGGCAAGGTTTCTTGGATATGTGGTATCAACATCAAAAGTCTTGATGGCGGTTTCATCTTTAGAACCATCAGAGAAATTAGCCACTAATTTAAAGTAGTTAGTGCCTAAATAAGGATTATAGTATTTTAATGATTTACTGCTGGTTATTATGGAATAACCATCACTTAAATCGGCTTTTTGGCCACTGATAAATGTATAGTTTGAAACTGTCTTACCACTTGGGGCAGTATAATTCCAGGAAAGGTCAACTGGTAAAGAATCTGATTTATGAGCGGAACCGTCTGGATATTGATTATCAGGCATCTTTTCATATTCGCCTGTATAAGATAAATAGGTCTTTTGTTCAGCAGTATGGATTTCTATTGGAGCATTGAACTCTGTGATATTAGAGAAGCCACTTTCTCCGACAGGTGGTTGACTTGTTGGTTGTGAAGGAGGCTGTGATGTTGATTGGTTTGTTGGTTGGCTACTAGATTGTGAAGCCGGTTGAGAAGTCGGACGACTTTCTTGGCTACTTGTTGTGGATGGATTATTACTTGTTTCGCTTGAGCCAGGATTTGTAGGAATAGGACCAGGTGCACTTGTAATGCAAATATCGCC
>CACZNF010000032.1 GCA_902782395.1 uncultured Erysipelotrichaceae bacterium
TTTGTTTCATGCATTTCTTTTGCTTTTTGAGATACGATGGTAGCTTGTTTCATTTGTACGATCCTTATGCTTTCATTTCTTCTAAAGAAGCTTCATAGTTGTCTTCTTGAGTCTCTTGCTTATTCACCCACTCTGTAAACTTTTGTATGCCATCAATGAAATTTCATTTTGGCTCAAATCCTAAGATATTCCTCGCTGATGATATGTCGGCATAGTTATGCCTGATGTCGCCTATGCGATAATTACCTGACACCTCCAAGGGTACTTGAATGCCATATTTGTCACAGACATAGCCTCGTTTGCAAAAGTATTATTGTAGGTTTTTCTGTGTTCCATGGCATAAACTCATAGTCAGGATGTTCCTTCTTCCATGTGTCCATATATACCTTTAGGAACTGAGAATACGGTTAGCCACTGAACCAACTATAATGTTTTAATTTGGATATCATAACCTACTAATTATTTGAAAAATGAGTCAAACACTAAGTAACGGATTTTAATGAGATTTGTCACAGCCCAACAGACTGCAGGGACGTAATGCTCGAATTCTCATTCGTTTTTAATTGAGTTAATTCGTTGTTATATCCATGCGTGATTTAATGTCTTCAACCTATACTTGAATGTTTGCAACTCCAATCTTCTTCCCATGTAAGTCCTATGCAATTCCCATTTTTTCGCTTATCTCTCCTCATTTCTGAAATGGAGTTAAAGCGGATTTATAGCGAGGGACGAGCGAAGATAAAGAAGAGTAAAAGAAATGATGGCATGGTTTACCACAGCTAACTATAATGTATTCGTTCAGGATACCTGAGCAATTTTTCGTTTAATAAATTTTTTAACGACTTTTGTATGCCGTTCCGCAACCCAATATAATAAATATGCCGTAATAAGGCATGACAGAATAATACACATATAATACAACTTATTACACAAAGACAACAGTGGAATTCCTCATTTCTAATATTTCTATGAGTGAAAAATAACAAACTGTGTCATAATGTTTCTATGAAAAAGTCATTTTTATTACTTATTCCCGTCGTTTTTGTCTTAAGTGCCTGTAAAGAAGTGGGTATTGGTTTTACTAACGAAAGCCATGATAAAGGTTGGGATTACACAACGATGTCCACGGCAAAACCTGGAAGTGTCGATTCTTATTCTTATCGTAAGCCAGATACTTTAGACAATAACGGTCTAACACAAGCCATTATGACTTTTGGAAACATCACAAAATCCGAAACAAACGTGCAAGATGTCGAAAAGATCAAATCTTATATCAATATTGACTCAGACATCCTTGAATCAATTGTTAATCCTTTATATTTCAGCACTAAAGAAACAGGTGATGTTTTCTTAGGCGTTGAATCAACATACGTCAATGGTGAGATTACTTTCCATTTCAATAAAGAAATCAAAAATATCGAAATTATTGCAAAGCAATATAATTACACAAAAGTATCATTTGAAGAGACGTTCGTGGTCGATGAAAATGTCGCCATCAGCGTCAATGATTCCGGCTATATCAAAGTGAACGGTGAAGTTAATCAAGAGAATCAAACTGTGGCTTCCACAACTTGTTCCTTCCATTTAGCGACACCAAGTAACGACATTACGATTAAAGCTGGACCATATCGCGCTATTTTAGAAAAAATAACTCTCTATTATTAGGGAATTAGACAGTTTCTAAAAATAAAAACGCTTTATAGTGTTTTTTTAACATATTTACATGTTAATATTGATTGCAACGAGAACCTATTATGTTATTTGGAAGACACATCAATCGTTACTATCTCAAATACCTACCGCTCTACATTATTGGCATCATTGCCTTAATCGCGGTGGATTTTGTGCAGCTTTATATTCCTCAATATTTAGGCGAAGTCGTTGATATCTTGCAAAATAACGGTGATACTGCGAGAATCGGTACTTTAGCTTTAAAAGTATTAATCGTCGCTGGCATCATGTTTGTCGGTCGTTTCATTTGGCGTGTTACCTTAGTGAATTCTGGCTTTAAAATCGAAGCTGATCTCCGTCATGAAATGTTCTTAAAAGCCGAGGCTTTACCAAGAGAGTATTATCATGATAATAAAGTTGGCTCAATCATGAGCTGGTTCACTAATGACTTAGAAACAATTTCAGAGTGTATGCAGTGGGGCACAATCATGATTATTGATGCCTTGTTCTTAAGCGCGATTACCATCGTTCAAATGATACTTTTAGATAAAATCATGACTTTGATATGCGCTATTCCTTTAGTTCTCATCATTATTTGGGGTGCGATTACTGAAAAGTTCATGACTATTAAATGGGATCAAAGACAAAGAGCTTATGACCAGTTATATGATTTTGCCCAAGAAAACTTTACTGGTATTCGCGTTATCAAAGCCTTTGTTAAGGAAACAAAAGAGATTCATGCTTTTGCTAAAGTCGCTAAGAAAAACGCTAATGCCAATGTTTCTTTCGCTCGAGTTTCCGTTGTCTTTGATGTCTTTATTGAAATCATTATTGTTTTAATCTTAACCATTACCATGCTCTTTGGTGGTTGGTTTATATATTGCTTCATGCATGGAGAACCAGTTGTCATCTTTGGTGGTGCTATCGAATTAACCGCTGCTAAGATTACAACATTTATCGGTTATCTCGATATCTTAATTTGGCCAATGATCGCCATGGGTCAAATCGTCAGCATGCTTTCTAGAAGTAGAGCGTCTTTAAGACGAGTTAGTGCGTTCTTAGATGCACCAATCCGTGTTAAGTCACCAATTAACGCTATTAAACTCGATCATATTGAGGGCAATATTTCTTATAGAAACTTTAACTTTAAATATCCTAACTATGAGGCTATTAACTTAAAGAATATCAATCTTGAAATCAAAGCTGGTGAAAGAATCGGTATTGTCGGCAAGATTGGTGGTGGTAAGACCACTTTAGTTAATCTTTTATTAATGCTTTATAACGTTGAACCAGGCACATTATTTATTGATGGTCATGACATTATGTTTTTAGACATCCATTCTTTAAGAGAACAAATTGCCTATGTGCCTCAAGATAATTTCTTATTCTCTGACTCCATCGAACACAATATCAACTTTGGTATTGAAGGTGGTACAGAAGAAACTGCGAGAATGGGCGCTGTTTTTGCGGGCATCGATGAAGACGTTAAAGGTTTTAAAACTGGCTATCAAACAATTTCTGGAGAAAGAGGTGTCACCCTTTCCGGTGGCCAAAAACAAAGAATTAGCATTGCTAGAGCTTATGTTAAAGATGCACCTATCTTAATTTTAGATGACTCCGTGAGTGCGGTTGACACTAAAACAGAAGAAACAATTTTACGTAATATTTCGCAAGAGAGAAAAGGTAAAACCACGTTAGTGGTTGCCTCTCGTGTTTCGACAGTTCAACACCTTGATAAAATCATTGTTTTAAGCGATGGTGAAGTTGAGGCTTTTGATACACCAAAGAACTTATTAAAAATCTCACCAACTTATCAAAAGATGGTGACATTACAAGAATTAGAAAAAGAAGTGGAAGGAGGTAAAGCTGATGGCGGAAGATAGTGAAAAGCTTTTCGGTGACCATAAGATCCCCGCAAATGTTAAATTAAAACGTCTACTTTCTTACATTCGTCCAGAGTGGAAGTCTTTCTTATTGGCTTTTATATTCATCCTTCTTAATGTTGGCTTTGAAGTCATCACTCCTTTATTCATTAAAGAATTTACTAACGCTATCGCAGACACTAATGTAGCTTTAGCCTATATCTTAGGTTTATCAATTGGCTATTTCATTGTGAGCGTTATTTCCCAAGTGATGATTTATTTTGAAAGCATGCTCTTACAAAAAGCTGGTCAAAGAATCGTCTATAAATTACGTATGGAAGTGTTTGAACACATTGAAAACATGTCACAAAATCAATTCAACGCTATGCCGGTTGGTTCTTTAGTGACACGAGTGGCTAATTATACAACCGCTTTAAGTGATTTATTCACTAATGTCTTGGTCTTATTACTGCGTAATATTCTTACCGTTATTGGTGTTTATGCAGTGATGCTATTCTTATCCTGGAAGCTTTCTTTAATCCTCTTTGGATTTGTCATTTTAGTCTTTGGTGGTTCTTTAATCTTTAGAAGCATCATCACTAAGATTTATCGTAAGGAAAGACAACTTACTTCCGACATGAACACATTCTTAAACGAGAATCTTTCTGGCATGAAGATTATCCAAATCTTTAACCAAGAGGAGCGTAAGGAAAAAGAATTTAATGAAAAGAACATTGCTTTAAGAAAGACAAAGTTCAATGCGATTTTAGCACATGCGATTTATCGTCCTTCTATTAACTTCTTATACTATTCCGCTTTAGCGGTAACATTTGTTGTCGGCTTATGGCTTAAACTCAACGCTGGTGAAATAGTGGCTTTCTATCTCTTCTTATCGAGATTCTTTAACCCAGTGCAAACAATCGCTGACCAAATTGATCCAATTCAAAAAGCGATGACATCTAGCGAGAGATTATTTAACCTTCTTGATGTACCTCCTGAAGTTGTTGATAAGCCAAATCCAATCCATGTCGATACCTTTAAAGGTAAGATTGAATTTAAGAATGTCTGGTTTGCTTATGAAGGTGAAGACTGGATTTTAAGAGATGTTTCATTTGTCATCGAACCACGTCAAACAGTGGCCTTCGTAGGCGCAACAGGCGCTGGTAAAACCACAATTCTATCTTTGATAGTGAGAAACTATACTGTGCAAAGAGGTCAAATCTTAATTGACGATATTGATATCAATGACATTGAAATTAAGTCCTTAAGAAAAGCGGTGGGACAAATGCTCCAAGATGTTTTCCTTTTCACAGGCACAATCAGGAGTAATATTACCCTTCATGACGATAATTATACCGAAGAAGAAATCAACAAAGTATGCGAGTACGTGAACGCTGATAAGTTCATTAATAAACTCGAAAAAGGCTTAGACACTGAAGTCTTAGAAAAAGGCGATAACTTCTCCCAAGGTCAAAGACAATTACTCTCATTTGCGAGAACTGTCTTGCACAAGCCACAAATCTTAATCTTAGATGAAGCTACAGCGAATATTGATACAGAAACCGAAAAACTCATCCAAGATTCTTTAGAAAAGATTAAGAATATCGGCACAATGCTTGTTGTCGCTCATAGACTATCAACTATTCAAAACGCTGATCAAATTATTGTTTTACAACATGGCGAAGTCATTGAAAAAGGTACGCATCAATCATTACTAAAGCAAAAAGGCTATTACCACAAACTATATCTTTTGCAGTTCACAAATGACTAGTTTGATACCCCTTTATTAATATAATCTCTTTAATTTTCTTGAGAAAAGTAAAGATAAAGGGTTAAGATATAGGGTATGGAAAACAATAAAGCTCCCGTTAATGGTGGATACCCTCTACATACCTTTCAAGAAGTTGAAGACATCTATATGCTTTATATTTCTTCTAAAGAAGATAGAGCGAGAATTGAAGATGCCTATCATTTCATATTAGAAAAACATGAAGGTCAAACGAGAAAAAGTGGTGAACCATATTATCATCACCTCATTGAAGTGGCCTATATTTTAGCCTCTTTACAATGCGGTCCTAATACGATTATCGCTGGTCTTTTACACGATGTTGTCGAAGACACTGATACATCTGTGGAAGACATTAAAAAGAGATGGGGCGAAGAAGTTAGCCGTATCGTTGATGCTTTAACAAAGATTCAACGTTTAAAATTATCAAAGATTACCGCTGAAGAGTTTGAAGCGGAAGACCATCGTAAGATTTTCCTTGGCATGGCTAAGGATATCCGCGTTATTTTAATCAAGCTCGCCGATCGATTACATAACTTGAGAACTTTAGGCGCTTTAAGCCGTGAAAGACAAATCGCTATTTGTAAAGAAACAATGGAAGTCTTCTCACCAATCGCTGAGCGTTTAGGTTTAGATATCATCAAAAGTGAGATGGAAGATCTCTGCATTAAGTATTTAGAACCAGAAAAATACGCGGAGATTAAGAAATTACTTAGTAAAAAGACCGCTTTATTAGTGAAATCTCTTGATGGCTTAAAAAAGAGAATCGCCGATGTCTTATTTGAAAAGAAAATTCCATTTGAAATTTCTTCTCGTGTTAAATCTATTAATTCTATTTATAGAAAGATGTACGTTAAAGGCCATCCATTCGAGGAGATTTATGACATCTTAGCGTTAAGAATTATTACCGAAACAGAAATCCAATGTTATGAAATACTTGGTTTAATCCATCAAATGTATAAGCCAGTTCCTGGTCGTTTCAAAGATTACATTGCTATGCCTAAACCAAATATGTATCAATCTTTGCATACAACTATTGTTGGTGGTGATGGTAATTTCTATGAAGTCCAAATCAGAACTAAAGAAATGGATAACATTGCTGAAACCGGCATCGCTGCGCACTGGGCGTATAAAGAAGGCGGCTATAACTCACACGTTGAACTAAAAGAAATTGAAAATAAATTACACTGGTTTAGAGAATTCGTTTCTCTTTCTAGTGAATCGGAAAACGAAGGCGCATCCGAATACATGGATAACCTTAA
>CACZNF010000033.1 GCA_902782395.1 uncultured Erysipelotrichaceae bacterium
ATAAGGCATCTTCAGGAATGGGGAATTCTCTTTCTCTATTTTGTTTTAAAACTAGGTCTTTACTAATTTGGAAACAGACTAAGTCTATTTCATCATAGAGGTCTTTATATTGTTTGATATTATCGAAGCGGTATTCTTTCTTTGCGTTAGTGGCGTCCAACACGACAATACCGTCTTTATCTTCACTATAACTTCTAGCGAGGCTATAGAAAAGTTTCCAGACGAGTTCGTCTTGGCTTAAATCTTGTTGATGACCAGTAATCTCCTTACGGAGTTGGTCACTACTAATGATATAAACATGCTTTTCTTTATCTTGCATTAAGGCATTGGAAAAATATGATTTACCACTACCAGGAACGCCAGAAAGAACAATTAATCGATTCATAGTTTTTAGAGCAAAGAAAAAGTGAATTATCAAATCCACTATTTCATTTTAGGTTTTCTTATTTTGCTAAGCGCTTTTCAACTTCAGCGTTAACATCGCCATCTTGTAAAGCAACTTCAAGTAAAGCGATAACATCTTCTTCAGCAAGAAGACCGCTCTTGACGACTTTACGAGTAGCTTTCTTTAAGTCTTTTTTAATAACTTTTAATAATGCTTCATTTTCTTTTCTAACAGCAATTTTTCTTTTGACACTAGAAAGAAGAGCGTCAGGGACGTATTGAGAAATGATTTTCTTTCCTTCACGCCATTGACGATAGCAATATGTATGACCGCTAATTTGTTTCACGGAAATATAGCCGCATGGTAAGTTAGCGATGTTCTTTTGCACTTGCGCGTATTCATCAATAATCTGCACAAGAGCTTCTACTTCTCTTAGATCTTTTTTCATAATACGATTATCCTTAACCTACTGCAAACATTATATATAAAACATAATTTTGTTGCAATATTTTTATTTTGAGGGTTAGAAAAATGAAAAAGGTGATACAAAGTATCACCTATTTTATTTATCTTTTAGCTAGATAACTATTATTCTTTAGTAACTTCTTTGACCACTGAAGCAATTGAGGCGACCTTGTCTAAATTGCTTGGTAAGAAGATCTTTGTGGCTTTGCCGTCAGCGATTTTGCCTAAAGACTCGTAGTATCTTAATGTTACGACGGCATCGATAGGTTTTGAAGCATTGAGCATCTTGAGACCTTCGGCTTCCGCTTCTCTAACAGCGCGGATACCATCAGCTTCCGCTTTCTTGACTTGTCTTAAGGATTCAGCTTCACCTTCAGCGCGTAAGATAGCCATTTGTTTTTCCGCTTCGGCATTAAGAATAGCGGATTGCTTTTGACCTTCAGCCACGAGAATGGCGGATTGCTTTTGACCTTCAGCGAGAAGAACTTTTTCTCTCTTTTCACGTTCCGCTCTCATTTGTTTTTCCATGGCTTCACGGATATCTTTTGGAGGAAGAATGTTTTTAACTTCGACACGGTTAACTTTAATACCCCATGGGTCTGTCGCTTCATCTAAAATCTTTCTCATCTTTTCATTAATAAGTTCTCTAGATGTTAAGCATTCATCGAGTAAGAGTTCACCAATGATGTTTCTTAATGTGGTCGCACTTAAGTAGTTAATGGCGGCCATTGGGTTTTCAACACCATATGCATAGAGTTTAGCATCAGTGACAACATAGAAGACGACGGTATCAATTTGCATGGTAACGTTATCTTTAGTAATAACGGATTGTGGTTCAAAGTCCTTCACTTGTTCTTTCATAGAGACACGGACTGCAACTCTATCAAAGAATGGAAGTAACATATGCATACCCACACCCCATGTTGTACGGTAAGCACCAAGTCTTTCAACGATAACTTTTTCTGTTTGTTTAACAATTTTAATATTAGCAATAACGATACAAATTAAGATGAATATCACTACCGCTAAAATGACAAGTAATACAATGACTGCATCTGGCATATTATTTTTCCTCAACTTTCTTGACTAATAATTTGTTGCCTTGAATTGCGACAACTTCCACAACGCTTTTGACAGCGATTGTTTCTTTACCATTTGTGCTAATGGCGGTCCATGAGACATCATTGATCTTACAGACGCCTGGTTCGAATGGTTTGATTTCCTCTTCTAATAGACCTCTTTTACCAACTAAGCTATCAACGTTAGAGTTGACTATGTTACGTTTCAAATAACGTTTGGAAAGTGGTCTGAGCGCTAAGAGTGTGATTGCGCTCACAACTACGAACACTATCACTTGCACCCACCATGGGATTGTCACTCCTGGAATTAGGGAGAAAAGCGAGAGTATTAATGAAACGAGTGCACCTGCGGCAAACCAAATAGACACAAGTGCTGGCCCCATACATTCAACGATGACCATGATAATCATCAATGCGAGCCAAACTATCCACATGTATTGTTCGAATGGCATATTATTATTCTCCTGTCTTTATGGTTAGGACGTTTTCAACACTATCCCAAGTGGTTTCAAATTGGATTGGTTTATTAGATAATTGCAATCTTAATGCCTCAGCGATTTGTTTGAGCAATTGCACGGATGAGATTCGGGCAAAGCTCTTATGGAATTCAATCTTGAGTAAGCAGCATTCATCTAAAACGCCAGATTCTACGACTTCCTTAGTCAATGGCTGGATCACAACATTGTTCTTATCATCCATGCCGACTTGGACTTTATAAGCGGTATCAAGAGGATACATCGCTGTCGTATTTAATGTGATGTTATTTGCGTACAATGACGCGACACCGTTACGGTCTTTAACATTAAACCATTTAATCATAAAGAACCTCCTTCACCAATAATATACATAGAAATACATAAATATTCAATGACTATTTTAAAAAGTTAACATAAATATTCATAAGCAAGAAAAAAGCGGCACCTAGTGTCGCTTTATTTCGTTTGTTTATTTGATATTAGAGACCGAATTTTTTGATTCTTTCTAATCTAGCTTTCGCGTAGTTTTCACACTTTGTTAAGAGTTCTTCAGCGTTGGCTGGGTTAACACGTGGAAGTTGAGAGAATCTTGTTTCTGTCATGACGAAGTCTCTGAGCTTGCTGAAGTCAGGATCTTTCATATCAAGTGTTAATGCTGGTTTGCCTTCAGCTTCATTACGTGGATCGTAACGGAAGATTGGGAAGTAACCACATTCAACAGCGAGTCTTTCTTGTCTCATGGAGTTGGCAAGACCGCCTTTGATACCATGGTTAGCACATGGAGCATAGCAGATGACTAATGATGGACCATCATAGCTTTCAGCTTCTTTTAAGGCCTTAATCGCAGCGATTGGGTTGGCGCCTAAGCTGATTTGTGCAACGTAGACGTTACCATAGCTCATGGCGATGAGGGCTAAGTTCTTCTTCGCTGTTGTTTTACCAGAAGCGGTAAATTTAGCGATAGAACCTGTTTGAGAAGATTTGGAGGATTGACCACCGGTATTGGAGTAGACTTCTGTATCTAAGACTAAGATATTGACGTCTTCTTCGTTAGCGATAACGTGGTCTAAACCACCGTAACCGATATCGTATGACCAACCATCACCACCGACGATCCAAACGGACTTATCGGCTAAGTCTCTTTCATAGGCTAAGACAGCTTTGACACCTTCGTCCTTGCTAGCTTTAACTAAAGCAGCGAGTTCAGGAGCGATTGTGCGCATGGCTTGTCTATTCTTGATGTTAGCAAAGTATTCATCAATCTTAGCGGCTAATTCTGGTTCAACGCCTCTTTCTTTAGCAGCGCTTAAGATTTCAATAATGGCTTTGATCTTGGCGTTTGTGGCCACTCTCATACCATAACCGAATTCAGCGTTATCTTCGAATAAGGAGTTAGCCCAGGCAATACCTTGACCTTCTTTATCGGTGCAGAATGGAGTTAATGGAGTAGAACCACTATAGATGGAAGAACAACCAGTTGCGTTAGCAACGAGCATATCTTTACCAAATAATTGGGAAACTAATCTGTAGTATGGTGTTTCACCACAGCCAGCACATGCGCCAGAGATTTCCATATATGGCATTAAGAAGCCAACACCCTTAACACTGTTTTGTAAGGCAGCTGGTAATCTATCAGCCTTATATGTGACGTGCTTATATAAGTAAGCAGCGGCATCTTCTTGAGCAAATTGTGATTTGGCTTCGACCATTTCAAGAGCGTTCTTACCGGTCTTGTTGGCCATACATTCACTCACACAGAGACCACAACCAACGCAGTTACGTGGGGAGACTTGGATACGGTATTTGAGACCTTGTAAGCCTGGGCCCATCGCGTTGATGGCTTCTTTAGCGAGTTCTGGAGCAGCTTCGTATTCTTTTTCATCCATTAAGATTGGACGGATTGTCGCGTGTGGACAGACGAAGGCGCATTGGTTACATTGGATACATGCTTCTGGGTGCCATAATGGAACTCTATCAGCAATGGAACGTCTTTCTTGGAATGTGATGTTGTTTCTCATTGTGCCATCTAATAATTCATATTCCATGAATTTAGAGACTGGGAGATCATCACCACCGAGGTTACCGATTACGGAGACATAATTATCGAAGTAATCATCACCGGTTAATTGTCTTTCGGTCTTTGGTTCTAAGTTCTTCCAAGAAGCGTCAACTTTAACTTCTCTTAAACCTTCAGTACCAGCATCAATGGCTTTCCAGTTCATTTCGACGACGTCTTGGCCTTTCTTGGCGTAGGACTTTTCGGCGAATTTCTTCATCCAGTGATTGGCATCATCATATGGCATGATGTCTTGGTTTAAATAGAAGAAGGAAGCTTGGAGAATGGTATTGGTATGTCTACCCATACCGATTTCACCAGCAATCTTATTGGCGTCGATAACATAGAATTTCGCGCCTTTTGTGGCTAATTGATATTTGACACGGTTTGGCATCATCTTAATTAAGGTTTCGTCATCCATGTCGGTATTAAGTAAGAAGGTACCGCCTTGTTTTAAGTTCTTTAACATATCAAATTTGAAGAGATATGTGTCTAAGGAACAGGAAATGAAGTCGGCGTTTTGGACGTAATATGTGCTGTGGATTGGGGATTTACCAAATCTTAAGTGAGAACGGGTAACACCACCAGCTTTACGGCTATCGTAAGCGAAGTAAGCTTGGGCGTATTGACCTGTAGCATCACCGATAATCTTAATGGAAGATTTGTTAGCGGAAACTGTACCATCAGAGCCTAAACCATAGAATAAGCAAGATGTGTAGTCACCTTTAACGTGGTAATCATTGTCCACTGGAATGCTTAAGTGTGTGACGTCATCGTTGATACCAACGGTGAAGCCGTTCCAACGATTGTCCGCTTTTAAGAAGTCGAAGACAGCCTTCATATCTTTTGGTTGTGTATCTTTAGAAGATAAACCATAACGGCCACCTAAAACTTCAACGTTTTCTAAACCAGCAGCGTTGAATGCAGAGACGACATCTTCATATAAAGGTTCGCCAGCAGCACCAGCTTCTTTGGTTCTATCTAAGACCGCGACGTGCTTAGCAGTCTTTGGTAAGACGGCTAATAAGTGTTTCGCGGAGAATGGACGATAGAGATGGACTTTGATAAGACCAAGTTTTTCGCCTTTTTTATTTAAGTCATCAATAACTTCTGTGATGGTTTCTGTAACAGAACCCATAGCGATGATGACTCTATCAGCGTTCTTATCACCATAATATGTGAATGGAGCGTATGGACGACCGGTAAGTCTTGTTGCTTCTTTGAAGTATTTTTCTGCAACTGCGATAACTTCATCGATCTTCTTGTTTTGTGCTTCTCTACCTTGGAAGTAGATATCATCGTTTTCCGCACCACCACGTGTGACTGGGTGAGTGTGTGGGTTTAAAGCTCTAGCTCTGAACTTTTCAACCTTATCCATTGGAAGTAATTTCTTCCATTCATTGTCATCGATGAATTCGACGTTTTGAATTTCGTGAGAAGTTCTGAAACCATCGAAGAAGTGACAGACTGGATATTCAGCATCAATAGCGGTTAAGTGAGCAACGTTTGTTAAATCAGCGATTTCTTGAACGCTGTGAGAGCAAATCATTGCGATACCTGTTTGACGAATCGCGTAGATATCTTGGTGATCACCGAAGATGGATAAGCTACGTGTCGCTAAGCTACGAGCGGAAACGTGTAAGACGGCTGGTAATAATTCGCCGACCCATTTGTAGATGTTTGGAATCATCAATAATAAGCCTTGGGAAGCAGTATATGTAGCCGCTAAACCACCAGCTTGTAAAACACCGTGAACTGTACCAGAAGCACCAGCTTCGGATTGCATTTCGCTCACTTTGACAACTGAGCCAAAGAAGTTCTTACGGTTTTGGGAAGCATAGACATCAATATTCTCCGCCATTGGTGAGGATGGAGTAATTGGGTAGATGCCAGCAACTTCAATATAGTTGTAAGAGCCTAATGCCGCTGCGGTGTTACCATCGACAGAGAGCATAGTCTTTTTAATTTCGGACATGAAAAATCCCTCCTAAAATACCGATAATATTATACGAGCATGTATGCGCGTTTACAAGTATACATATAAAGGAATAAAAACAGGGTCAAAAATAAAA
>CACZNF010000034.1 GCA_902782395.1 uncultured Erysipelotrichaceae bacterium
AACCACAAGTTGTCTTAGAAGTTATTCAATAAAATGAGAGTTGTATTAACCACAGTATTAAATGCATCGGTCACAATTGACGGTCAAGTTTTTAGTCAAATTGATCGTGGCTTTTGTTTGCTCGTTGGTTTTACTCATACAGATAATCAAACAATTGTCGATAAGATGATTGATAAGATTTTAGCGTTAAGAGTATTTTGTGACGAAAGAGGTCTAACAAATCTCTCTTTAAATGACGTTAATGGACAAATTATGTCAGTCAGTCAATTCACTTTATATGCTGATGTGACCGGTGGAAGAAGGCCATCATTTGTTAACGCTATGAAACCTGATCAGGCTAAAGAACTATATGCTTATTTTAACAAGCAACTAGAAGCAAAACATGGTCCAATTGCCACAGGTATCTTTGGCGCTGATATGAAAGTTAGTAGTGTAAATGATGGACCGTTTACCATTGTTTTAGATAGCGAGGAATTATTTAAATAATATGAAGGTGTTATTAGGTCTTTCTGGTGGTGTCGATAGTGCGGTCTCTGCCTATCTTTTACTCAAGCAAGGTCATGAAGTTACCGGTTGCTTTATGCGTAACTGGGACGCTCTTGCTAATGGTGACTATTTAGGTAACCCCACAATCAATAACGACCAATGTCCACAAGAAAAAGACTATGATGATGCCCAAAAAGTCGCAGATAAACTCGGTATCAAGTTATTAAGAATTGATTATATCAAAGAGTACTGGGATAACGTTTTCACTTACCTCATTAAAGAATACGAATGTGGTAGAACTCCTAACCCAGATATTTTCTGCAATAAATACATTAAGTTTGGACCATTTTTAAAGTACGCTAAAGAGCATGGCTATGATGCAATTGCAATGGGCCATTACGCTAAGCGTATTGATAAAGATGGCATAGCTTATTTACTTAAGAGTTTTGATAAAAACAAAGATCAAACATATTTCTTAAGTCAAATCAGTCAAGAACAACTATCATTCTGCTTATTCCCTTTAGGGGATATTGATAAACCAGAAGTCAGAAGAATCGCTCATGAACTCGATTTAGAATCGGTCATGGACAAGAAAGACAGCACTGGTATCTGCTTTATTGGTGAAAGAAACTTTAAAGATTTCTTGAAGAATTATATTCCTGCTCAAAAAGGTGACATCGTTGATATTGAACATAACCGCAAAATTGGTGAGCACGAAGGAGCGATGTATTACACAATCGGTCAAAGAAAAGGCTTAGGTATCGGTGGAATCCATGGAGAAGAAGCTAAAGGCTGGTTCGTGGTTTCTAAGGATATTAAAAAGAATATTGTCTACGTCGCCAGTGGTGATGAAAGCAGCTACTTATACTCTAAAGGCTGCACAGTCACTAACTTAAACTGGATTAGCAAAAAGCCAGAAGCTAATCAAAGATTAAACGCTAAGTTTAGATATAGACAAGCCGATAATCCAATCATTATTAAAGAAATTAACGATGATCAAATTACCTTAGAATTTGTTGAACCAATTAAAGCGGTCACTCCAGGCCAAGCCGCTGTCATTTATGATGGGGATATCTGCCTTGGTGGTGGCTTAATAGATAAAGTTATTAAATAACTATGAGAAAAACATTTCTAATTGTTCCATTCCTTGCCTTATCTCTTATTGGCTGCAACACTAATAAGGATAAAGACATCGTAATTTTGTATACCAGTGATGTTCACTGTGGCATTGATAAAAATATTGGTTATGATTCTTTAAGTGCTTATAAGAAACAATTAGAAAAAGATAACTATGTTACTTTAATGGACGTTGGAGATAATATCTCTGGTGATTTTATTGGTGCGGTATCTAAAGGTGAATACATTATCGACCTCATGAACGAAGTCGGCTATGACTCCATGATTTTTGGTAACCATGAATTTGATTATGGGATGGATATCCTAAAGCAAAGAGTGGAGCAATTTAAAGGTGATGTTTTATCCTGTAACTTCAAATATATCGGTCAAAAAGAGAATAAATTTAACAAAGTTAAACCATACAAAATCATTTCATACGGCAAGAAGAAAGTTGGTTTCGTAGGCGTAACCACACCATATACCATCGTTGATTCAACGCCTTCATATTTCCAAGAAGATAATAAGTTTGCCTATTCTTTTACAGGTGATAACGCGGAAGAATTCTATGCTTGTGTACAAGAGAATATCGATGCCTGCTATAAGCAAAAAGCTAATTATGTAGTTGTTTTAGCTCACCTTGGCGAAGGTGATGAATATGTTCCTTATTCTTCTATTGATTTAGTCAATAACACTAAAGGTGTGACTGCGATATTTGATGGTCACTCTCACAAAACTCTTTCTCATAGTGTGAAAGATAAAGAAGGAAATAATGTTCCTTTATTAGCCCCAGGCTATCAAATGAGTGAAATTGGACAATTAACTATTAGAAAAGACAAAACTATTGAAACTAAACTCATCGATAAAATAGAAGAAAAAGACTCTCGCATTAGTGAATCAATCACTAACATCAATCAAAAAGTTGATGAATTAGCGAATAAAGTCGTGGCCACAAGTGACTTAGCTTTAAGCATTAAAGGACCAGAAGGCACCCGCATGATTAGAACTAGAGAAATGCCAATCGGTAATTTAATCGCTGATGCCTATCGCATTATGAGTGAAGCGGAGATTGGTTTTACTAATGGTGGCGGCATTCGTGAAGATCTAAAAGAGGGAGAAATCACTTTTAGTGATATCAAGGCGGTGCATCCGTTTGGTAACAATATCGATACCGCTTTAGTGACAGGTCAAACGCTTGCCGATTATCTTGAATATGCTTCTTCTAAAGTGGATAAAGATTATTATGAAGAAAAGAATGGAACTTTAGTGCCTAAAGGTGAAAACGGTGGTTTCGCCCATGTTTCTGGTATGAAATACACTGTTGATACATCAATTCCTTCTCCAGTTGTTTTAGATGAAAAGAACATGTTTGTGAAAGTTGAAGGTACTAGAAGAGTTAAAGACATCAAAGTATTAGAAAATAACGAATATGTTGATATCCAAATGGATAAATTTTATTTAGTGGCCTCGCATAACTATTTATTAGAGGAATGTGGTGATGGGGCTAATATGTTTAAAGACATCAAGATTGTGAAGAAAAACCTGATGTTAGATTATGAATGCTTAGCTAACTACATCGTTGACGTTTTAAAAGGTCATTTAAAGGATAAATATTCCGCTCCTGAGGGTAGAATAACTATCATATAAACAAAGACTAGTTTTTATCATTATTTAATGATATATTAATGTCGCAAAGCAGGAAGCCAATATAGCTATTAACCTTTTAGCGAGTGCCGGTTGGTGAAAAGGGCATAAGGAAGATACTATAAAGCCACTTCCGAAGTATCGGGTAATGCCGACGTTAGAATAACGATTTATTCTTAAATAAGTGCTCTCAACATTATTGAGAGAATAAGGATGGTACCGCGGAGAAATCCGTTCCTTAAAGAGGTACTTTTTATTTATTTTGGAGGTATTTTATGAAGTACATGCAATCCAAAGACATTCGTAGAATGTGGTTAGATTTTTTCGCAAGCAAAGGCCACCATATCGAACCAGGTTCTTCTTTAATTCCAAAGAATGACCCAACTTTACTATGGATCAATGCTGGCGTTGCGGCGTTAAAGAAATATTTTGATGGTACAGAAATCCCAGTCAGTAGAAGAATTACCAACGCTCAAAAATGTATTAGAACTAATGATATTGAAAACGTTGGTGATGCGACTCACTTAACTTTCTTCGAAATGTTAGGTAACTTCTCCATTGGTGACTATTTTAGAAAAGAAGTCATCCCATGGGCTTGGGAAATGTTGACAAGTGAAAAATGGTTTAATTTTCCAAAGGAAAAACTCTATGTCACTTATCACCCAGATGATTTAGAAACAAAGAAATGCTGGATGGACGCTGGTGTTCCTGAAGACCATTTAATTATTAAAGAAGATAACTTCTGGGAAATCGGTGAAGGTCCATGTGGCCCTGATACTGAAATCCATTTCGATAGAGGTGAAAAGTTTGATCCAGAAGGTGTTGGTCTAAAACTTTTAATTGAAGATTTACCAAATTATCGTTTCGTGGAAATCTGGAACATCGTTTTCTCCCAGTTCAATAGTGAACCAGGTAAAAAGAGAAGCGAATATAAAGAACTTCCAAGTAAGAACATCGATACTGGTGCGGGTTTAGAAAGATTTGTCACCGTTATCCAAGGTACAGATACCTGTTATGAAACAGACTTATTCTGGCCAATGATTCAAAAAACTGAACAAATCAGTGGTAAGAAATACGCTGATAATATGCGTGCCTTTAGAGTTATCGCTGACCACATTAGAACAATTACCTTCGCATTAGCGGATGGTGAATCTTTCTCTAATGAAGGTAGAGGCTACGTTTTACGTAGACTTCTTAGAAGAGCGGTCAGATATGGCAAACTCTTAGGCATGGAAAAACCATTCATCTATCAACTCGTGGATGTGGTCGCTAATAACATGGAAGACTACTATCCATACTTACAAGGTAAGAAAGAATTCGTTGCTAAAATCGTTAAAGCGGAAGAAGAGAAATTCATTAAGACTTTAACAAATGGCGAAGCCTTATTAATGAAATTAATTAAAGATAATAAAGCGGTCAGTGGTGCTGATGTCTTCAAACTCTACGATACATTCGGCTTCCCAAAAGAACTCACTTTAGAAATTTGTGAAGAACAAGGCATTAAAGTGGACATCGAAGAATTCGAAAAGCTCATGAAAGAGCAAAGAGAAAGAGCGAGAACTGCCCGTGGTGATCAACAATCCATGAATAAGCAAGCCATTGATTTAATGAAATGCACAGTGGCTTCTAAATTCAACTATGGTTATGAACCAGTGGAAGCGACAGTCGTAGCCTGTTTCAAAGACGGCAACAAAGTTGACTCTTTAGATGATGAAGGTGAGATCATGCTTGATGTCACTAACTTCTACGCTGAAAGCGGTGGTCAAGTTGCGGATACCGGTGTTATTGAAAATAACAACGTTTCCATGAAAGTCACCAACGTCATTAAAGCGCCTAATAAACAACACTTACATTCCGTGAAAGTGATGTTTGGGGAAGTTAAAGTTGGCGATAAAGTGACCGCAAAGATTGATGAGTTCCGTAGAACATTGATTGCGAGAAACCACTCTTCAGTTCACTTATTACAACAAGCTTTAACTGAAGTCTTAGGTGATCATATCGCTCAACATGGTTCTTATGTTAATGATGAATATTCGCACTTTGACTTCAATCACTTCCAAAAGATGAGCCCAGAGCAAATCGCGGAAGTTGAAAGAAGAGTTAATCAATATATCGCTCAAGCGATTAAAGAAGAAACATTTGTCCTTCCAATCGAAGAAGCTAAGAAGATGGGCGCTAAAGCCTTATTTGACGATAAATATGGCGATACCGTCAGAGTAGTCACCTTTGGTGATGTCTCTAAAGAATTCTGTGGTGGTACACATGTTAATAACACTAGTGACATCGGTGTCTTCGTTATTGAATATGAAGAAAGTGTCGCCGCGGGTATTAGAAGAATTCAAGCCAGAACCTCTTTTGGTGCTTATGAACTATTAAAGAAGAGAGAAAACGTTCTTGCTCAAAGCCGTGACTTATTAGGCGTTGGTTCCATCTATGATGTACCAAGCAAACTCAAAGGCTTACAAGCGGAAAAGGATGCTTATCGTAAAGAAGCCGAAACCTTAAAACAAAAATTAGCGAACGCCACAAGTGGTAACCTCGCTAATGAATTTAAAGAACAAGATGGCTTATTGGTCTTATTCAAATTCTTAAAAGATCAAAAGCGTGATTCCTTATTAAAAATTATCGATAGCCTTAAGGCTAATAAAGATAACTACCTCATTGCTTTGGTCGGCGAAGAAAACGGTGGCTATCCAATCGTCGTTGGTGCTTCCAAAGCCGCTAATGACAAAGGCTATCTTGCTGGTAAACTCGTCAAAGAAATTGCTACTTTATTAGGCGGTTCTGGTGGTGGTCGTCCAGACCTCGCTAGTGGCGCTGGTAAAGACCTCGCCGTTGCCCAGAAGGTCCTCTCTGAACTCATCACTATGCTTCTCTACTCCTGTAAGGAACCATGTGATCGGCTCCATGAAAGCACCATAATTCATTATGGTGTCCCATTCGTCTCCCTGAAGCCAGGCTCTCGGATTTCCATAATGCTCCGCAAGTATTATGGCATCAGGATTTGCTGACTTAACAGCCTGTCTGAAATCACGCCAGAATCTGTGATTATATTCCTC
>CACZNF010000035.1 GCA_902782395.1 uncultured Erysipelotrichaceae bacterium
ATAGATTCGTCTGTCGTGAAGCCTTAATTGAAAACATTAAGAAAGATGGCAACTTTGTTAAACAAGAAGAAATTGTTCACCCAGTTGGTCATAGTGAAAGAAGTAATGCGGTCGTGGAACCAATGCTTTCTAAACAATGGTTCATCAAGATGCGTCCACTTGCAGACCAAGCTTTAGCTAATCAAAAGAAGAAAGGCGATAAAGTTTCCTTTGTGCCAGACAGATTTGAAAAAGTCTTCATTCAATGGATGGAGAAAGCGGAAGACTGGTGTATTTCTCGTCAATTATGGTGGGGCCATCGTATTCCTGCTTATTATAATAAGCATACTGGTGAAGTGAAAGTCTTAATGGATCCACCAAAAGATATGGAAAATTGGGAACAAGAAAGCGATGTTCTCGATACATGGTTCTCTAGTGCTTTATGGCCATTCTCCACAATGGGCTGGCCAAACAAAACTCCAGAGTTAGAAAGATATTTCCCAACTGATGTTTGACATCATCTTCTTCTGGGTTTCAAGAATGATTTTCCAAAGTTTGGAAATGAATGGTGTGAGACCATTTAAAGAAGTGGTTATTCATGGTCTTGTAAGAGACGAACTAGGCCGTAAAATGTCAAAGACATTAGGTAACGGTGTTGACCCAATTAAAGTCATCGCTGATTATGGCGCTGATGCTTTAAGATATTTCTTAACCACTAATAGTACTCCTGGACAAGATATGAGATATATCGATGAAAAGGTGCAAGCCGCTTCTAATTATTTAAATAAAATATGGAATAGCGCGCGTTACGTGTTATCCATCTTAGGTGATGACTATAAAGAAAGTGCATTATCTTTAGAAAAGATGTCCGCTCTTGATAAGTGGATCATTAATAGACTTAATACCACAATCAAGAATGTCACCATGAATATGGATAAATATGACTTCAATGCCGCTAGTAACCACCTTTATAACTTCGTTTATGATGATTTCTGCTCTCAATACTTAGAAATGTCTAAAGTCGCTCTTAATAGCGATAACGAAGAAAGTAAAAATACCACAAAAGCGGTGTTGCTTAAGTGCTTGAAGAATATAATTCTTCTTATCTATCCATATACTCCATTCATTGCTGAAGAATTATATTGCTCACTTCCAACACATTTAGAATCCATCATGCTTGAAACATATCCAAAATATGATAAGAAGCTATTTGATGATTCTAAGGATTATCAAGTTGAATTATTATTCAACCTCATCAAGGATGTGAGAAACTACAAGATCGAAAATAAATTAGCGCCTAACGCTAGCCTCGACTTATCCTTATTATTAAAAGAAGAAATGTTTGAAGGTTTTATGGCTTACTTAAAGAGATTCTCTTTCTCTGAAGTGAAGCTCCTAAACAAAGACCAACATGTTGAAGGCGAATCACACATCTATAACGAAGCTGAATTATACATCGCTAGTGGTGTGGATAAAGCTGAACTCTTAGCGAAGTTAGATAAAGATATTGAAGCGCTTAATAACGAAATCAAACGCTGTGAAAATATGCTTAATAATCCAAACTTCACAAGCAAAGCCCCTGAAGCAAAAGTGGCCCTTGAAAGAGAAAAATTAGCCAAGCATCAAGAAAATTTGCAAGTTTTATTAGAAAAAAGAAAGAAAATTGCATAATTTTAGGAAAAATTTCAATTTGACCCTCTACTTATTAATAGGAGGGTCTTTTTTATGACATACAAATTAATGACTACTGAAGAGATGCAAAACCACTATGTTGGTGAAGCAATCACACTCACTGCAGTAATGGCCATACTTGCTGTCGCCATTGTTGCGGTTGTAATTTATCGCTTGTTTAGAAGTGGTAAAGGTGGTGTCACAATTCCTGGCGGTTGGAAATTCTCTTGGAACTAATGAGCAAAATCAACGATTTAGCCACTCTTGATAAACCAAGAGAAAAAGCTGAAAGATTTGGTATTGAAAAACTGACAGATGCCGAACTCTTAGCGTTAATTATTAACGTTGGAACAGTGGGGCATTCGTCTTTAGAAATTGCCAAAGACTTGCTTCAAGAAGCTGGCTCTTTAAATGGTTTATTAGGTCGTCCTCACCAATATTTTCAAACGTTTAAAGGGTTAAAGAAAGTCAATGCTTTAAAGCTCGCTTCCGTCATGGAAATCGCTAGAAGAATTGACGAAAAAAGAGAGCTCATCAAAGAAGAAAAAATGGCGGTGACTAGCGATGCGTTGTTTCATCGTTATTCCCTTTCTTTGATGGGTCAAGAGCAGGAACTATTCAACATTATTATTCTTAATAAGAATAAACAAATTGTCTACGAGACAACTTTATACAAAGGAAACGACCACCATATCATCACTTCTCACCGCGATATTGTGAGACTAATTTTGCTCCATAATGGCTACTATTATTACCTCATTCATAATCATCCAAACGATAGTCCAGAACCAAGCCAAGCGGACATTGAATTCACAATGAGAATTAAAGCAAAAACAGACAAAATTGGGGTTAAGTTACTTGATCATCTAATCATTACTAAAAACGGTTATTACTCTTTCCTTCATGACAAACTAAATCAAGAATTACAATGAATTACATTAATGATGTAAAGATAAAAACATAATTTTCTTAATTTAATTGTTGAACGCTCTTATAACTTATGTTATATTACATGCGTTGTCGCCTCACTAGCTACAACCGCATAGAAAAGGTTTCCTAAACTTTATTAAGTACCTTAATAGCGAGTACTTAGTGAATTAACAAAAGGAGGGACATTATGTACGCAATTATTGAAACTGGTGGAAAACAAGTTCGCGTGGAAGTTGGTAGCAAAATCTACGTCGAAAAACTCGATGCCGAAGTCGGTGCCACAATCACCCTCGACAAAGTTCTCTTAATCGGAGACAAAGCTGTCAAAGTTGGTAACCCATACATCAAAGGTGCTAACGTTGCTGCTAAAGTCGAAAAACAAGGCAAAAGTAAAAAAATCCGCGTCTTCAAGTACAAAGCAAAGGCTAACGAACACAAGACCATTGGTCATCGTCAACCATATACTTGCTTAGTAATCGAAGCTATCAATGCCTAATCATGATTAAAGTGATAATTGGCCGTGCATCTAATAATCAAATTAATTTCTTAGAAATTAAGGGTCACGCTAATAGCGCCCCACATGGTGAAGATCTAATCTGCGCTGCTGTGAGTGCGGTTGTGACTGGAGGATTCAATAACTTAGTTAACGTAAGCGATTACGAAATCAAGTTAGAAGAAGGACATGCTTATTTCAAAAGCGAACGTCCATTAGATGCTCATGATGAAGTAGTGATTGAAACAATCGTTTGTGGGTTAAACACAATACGAGAAGAAAATCCTAAATTCATCGCTATCAAAACCGATAAGTAATTCGGTAGAAAAGAGGAAATAAAGATGTTATTTAAATTAAATCTCCAACTCTTTGCTAGTAAAAAAGGTGTCGGTTCCACAAAAAACGGACGTGATTCTGCTGGTCGTAGACTTGGCGCAAAAGTCGCTGATGGACAATGGTGCCATGCTGGTAGCATTATCTACCGTCAAAGAGGAACAAGAATTTACCCAGGTGTTAACACCAAAAAAGGTAAAGACGATACCATCTTCGCCACATGTAATGGTGTTGTGAAGTATGAACGTTCTGGCAAAGACAGAACTGTCGTGAAAGTCGTTCCACAAGAATAATTGACAAAATTAAACATTAAGACCACAAATTAGTGGTCTTTTTGTATGCTTTTCTTATATAATAGAAAAGAGAGTAAAAAGTATTATGTTTATTGATCGTGCAATTATTGAAGTAAGAAGTGGTAAAGGTGGCGATGGCGCCATTGCCTTTTTACGTGAAAAATATGTTGCTAAAGGTGGACCTGCTGGTGGTAATGGCGGTCGTGGTGGCTCAATCTTTTTAAGAGCGAGTAAAACCATTAACACTCTTTTCAATTTCCGTCATAGTAAAACATTCATCGCTAATGATGGTGAAAAAGGTGGCATCAAGAATCAATACGGCAAATACGCAGAAGATGTCATCATTGATGTCCCAATTGGAACAGTTGTCTATTTAGAAAAAGACAAAGAGTTCTTAGGTGACTTAAATGAAGATGGCAAGATGATTAGAGTCGCTAAAGGTGGCCGTGGTGGTAGAGGTAATTCTTGTTTCAAGAGTTCCACTAATCGTGTCCCAAAGATTGCGGAAAACGGCGAACCAGGCGAAAGACATAGATTAATTTTAGAACTTAAGTTATTAGCTGATGTCGGTTTGGTGGGTTTCCCAAGCGTTGGCAAATCTACACTTTTAAGTGTAGTAAGTGCGGCTAAACCAGAGATTGCTGATTATCCATTTACCACAATTACACCAAATCTTGGTGTGGTTTCCGTGAAAGATGGTAGCTCCTTCGTGATGGCGGACTTACCGGGACTTATTGAAGGTGCTCACTTAGGTAAAGGCTTAGGCTTGCAGTTCCTTAGACATATCGAAAGATGTCGTGTCATCGTTCATGTGATTGATTTATCTGAAACAGGTAGAGATCCATATGAAGATTACAAGATTATTAACCAAGAATTAAAAGAGTATGGCTTTGCTTTAGATAAACGCCCACAAATTATTGTCGCTAGTAAGATGGATGAAGAAGGCGCTCAAGAAAAGCTTAAGAAATTAGAGAAACAAATTGGTCAAGAAATCATCCCAATTAGTGCTCTTCTCGAAGAGAATATTGATAAATTACTATATAAATGTGCAGAAGTCTTAAAAGATACTCCATTGTTCCCACTTTATGATGAAAAAGAGGAAGATTTGGATCATAAGACTTACACTCTTGAAGATGAAGAATCATACTTCACCATTAGAAGACTTGATGCTCATACTTGGTCTATTGAAGGTGATAAGATTCTTAAATTCTACAAGATGACCAACATTTCCACTGATGAAGGTATGATGGTCTTAATGAGTAAGATTCGCTCTCTTCGCATCGATGATGAATTAGAAAAACGTGGTGCAGAAGATGGAGATACAGTCATCTTAGATGACTTTGAATTCGAATACGTGAGGTAATTATGAAATTAGAATCGTATTTGAAAGTTGTCGAACAGTTTTTAAAGGAATACTTGGAGAAAACACATTGCCAAAAGTATATCTTAGGTATCTCTGGTGGTGTCGATTCCTCTTTGTGTGCCGCTTTAGCGAGAAACGCTGTCGGTAAAGACCGCTTACTCTGCTTGATTCTTCCAATAGAAAGTTCTAAACAAGATGAGGAAGACGCTAAACAATTGGCAAAAGAATTAGATCTCAACTGTGTTGTGGTCGATAATTCTGAAACTTTCAAGAGTTTCATCAAGGCTAACGAAGCTCTTGGAGTGACTTTTGATAGAAGTACGTTAGGTAATTTTAAAGCTCGTTTAAGAATGAGCACATTATATGCCTACGCCCAAAAGTATAACGGCTTAGTCATCGGCACTGATAACGCTGACGAAAGATATACTGGCTACTTCACCAAACATGGTGATGGGGCTTGCGATATCTTACCAATCGCTCATTTACTTAAAAGAGAAGTCGTGGAAGCTAGTAAGTTACTAGGCATTAGCGATTATCTCGCTGAAAGAGTACCAACCGCATCATTATTTGAGGGTCAAACCGACGAAACTGAAATGGGTGTGACCTATAAAGATTTAGATAATTACATCTTAGGAGGTAAGGTGGCTCCAGAAGTAGAAGCACGTATCGAACATCTCCATAAGATTAGTGAGCATAAACGCGTGCCTACTCCAATGGCGCCAGAATTCGATAGAGGTGAATAATGAAGGTTAATAAATTAGAGACAATTTTCCTATCAAGTATCATCAGCGCTCTATTAGTTTTCCTTTTTATTGTTCTTTTTATCCTCACAAATTTATAGAATTATAGAAGGTAATAAATATGATTTATTCTTTGAAAGGCAAAGTTTTATTAACCGATGGCGACACTGTTGTGGTCGATGTTCATGATGTCGGCTACCAAGTTTTAGTGAGCCATATTTCTGACTATGAAGTTGGTCAAGAAGTGTTTTTATACACCTATAACGTAGTTAGAGAAGATGAACAATATCTTGTTGGCTTCTCATCTTTAGATGAAAAGAAAGTCTTCTTAGCCTTAATAAAAGTTAAAGGCTTAGGACCAAAAACTGTCATTGGTGCTTTAAGCGCTACAACAGTTGACGGTGTGAAAAATGCTATCGCCTCTAATAACGTTGCCTATTTAAAGAAATTACCAGGTATCGGTGCGAAAGCCGCTAGCCAAATCATCCTCGACCTTAAAGGTGAACTTACTGGCACTAAAGGTGATCCAACAGTTTACGATGAAGTGTATGAGGCTTTAAAAGAATTAGGCTTCAAAGGCGCTGCTATTGACCGTGTTTTAGCAACCATTAATGAAAAAGATGCCGCTCCTGAAGAAATACTCCGTCTAGCTTTAGCTAAATTAAAGAAATAATATGTCTAGATTACTTGATGCAAATAGAAATAATAACGAAACCCAAGAAGAGCTCTCTTTGAGACCACAAACTCTTGACGAATATGTTGGTCAAAAAGATTTAAAAGCTAATCTTAAGGTTTTTATTGGTGCCGCTCTTCATAGAGACGAACCATTAGACCATATTCTTATGCATGCAAATATTCATTTTGTGAATGGTCCCGCTCTTGAAAAGCCAGGCGACTTAGGCGCTATTTTAAGCAATTTAAACAAAGATGGTGGAGACATCCTTTTCATCGATGAAATTCATAGACTTCCACGTATTGTGGAAGAAACGCTCTATAACGCCATGGAAGATTTTAAGTTTTCGGTCGTAATTAACCGCGATACAAGCGCGAGAACTTTAACCATTGATTTACCACCTTTCACGCTTATTGGTGCGACCACCCGAGCGGGCAATTTAAGCGCGCCACTAAGAAGTAGATTTGGTATCTCTGAAAAACTTAACTTCTACGATATTGATGAATGCGTCAAGATTGTTAAAAGAACGGCAAAAGTCTTCAATACCACAATTGAAGATGCCGCGGCTTTAGAAATTGCTAAACGTTCACGTGGTACTCCACGTATTGCTAATAGATTATTTAGAAGAGTGAGAGACTTTGCTAACTATGCTGGTCAAGATCACATTACCATTAATGATGCTTTACAAGCATTAAAGGCTTTAAAAGTTGATGAATTAGGTCTCGATGATGTCGATATTAAATACTTAAAAACCATCATTGAAAGATTCAAAGGTGGACCAGTTGGTTTAGACACTTTAGCGAGTGCAATTGGTGAAGAAATTGATAACTTAGAAGATGTCTATGAGCCTTACCTGTTACAAATTGGAATGATTGATAGAACCGCTAGAG
Organism: uncultured Erysipelotrichaceae bacterium; assembly: GCA_902782395.1. The sequence goes on from CACZNF010000035.1 coordinate 7,366, forward strand.
GACGTGTCGCTACTGATAAGGCATATAAGCATCTACAAATCAGTTACCAAACAAAATTATTTTAATAATTTTACTTTTTAAAACTCATTTAATTGAACAAGATTAATCTTGTTCTTTTATTTTTGATTTTATCGTATAAAAATGTTGAATTACTTATGTAATTAGGGTATATTAGACAATGACGTCGCTTTGCGAGCGAATGCATACACACGTATTAGGAGGAATAAATATGCGTAGATTATGGTCACATATTATCATAGCGGCTACTTCGCTATTGATGGTTGGGGCAACATTTGCCACCGTAGTTACAAATATAAACAGTAATATCGAATTCGAAAAAGGTCGTGAATTAACTTTCCGTGTTGAAGCTAAAGACGCGGATGGTAATCCAGATAAAGATTACGTCTTTGCCGATACAAAAGCTGTTGAAGATACCGCAAAAATCATGGAAAAGAGATTAGCCGCTGCTAATATCTCCCGTTATAAAGTTGAGACACAAGATGTCGATACCATCAAAGTTAGTTTTGTTCAAGATACTGAACAACAATACGAAATCATTAAAAACTATCTTTCATTCAACGCTACATTAGCGATTTCTAACTCTAAAGAAACTTACGCTTTGGCCACTGAATTCCTCGATCCAAACAAGAAAGCTTCCTTAGAAACCACTGATGGTTATCCATCAATCATTATCCCAATTAAGAAAGATAATGAATTATTCCAAGCCGTTTATACCGAAGCCAAGGAAATGAGCGATAACAATGAAGGCGAAGTGGAAGAACAACAAGAACAACAAGAGGGTGAAGAAGAGCAAGAAAAGAAAACACATGCTTACTTATACCTCTGGTATGACTATGTCGTTGACTATTACTCATACGATAAAATCAAACAAGGCGCTGAAACATACGATGAAACAATCGCTAGCAAGGTCTTAATGACATTTGATGCCGCCAATCCATTCCTCGATGACGACCAAGATGAATTAAGAGCATATGTTCGACCAAATTCTGGTAGTGAAGATGCTGAAATTACTCCTGAAGGTTTAAAAGAAGCCTATGAAAATGCCCGTTATTATGTAAACTTACTTAACGCTGGTGAAATGGAATATCACGTTGACTTCTTATTCTCCAAGAGAGCGCCATCCTTCGTTGAAAGTTTAATTGCTTTAGACGCTCACGAAACCGTGGCATGGAGCAGAACTTTCATCGCTACATTATGTGCGCTTGCTGTTGTCACATTATTACTCGTCTACTTCTTCAGATTAGGCGCTAGTGGTGTGGCCGTTACATCAATCGTTTCCACATTCTTTGGTTTATTATTTGTCGTCTTATTAGGCGCTGAATTTAATATCGCTGGTGTTATTGGATTAATCTCCTTAGCCTTCGTGAGTGTTGCTTCTGGTGTCGTCTATTTAACAAAGTTAAAAGAAGAATGCTACCGTGGTAGAACTCTTAAGAAAGCTAATGCAGAAGCCGCTAAGAAAGCTTTATTACCAACAGTTGACTTACACGTTGTGTTAGTCGCTATCGGTGTCGCTTGCTACATTCTCGGCGGTGTCATTATGAAATCATTCGCCGTTGTCACTATCTTAGGTGGTATCGTTTCCTTATTATTAAACCTCCTTGGTTTACGTGGCTTAGAATGGCTCGTGACCAATGAACAAGGTTTAGCTGGTCGTTACGATTTATTCGATGTCGCTAATGATCAAGTCGCTGATGGCTTAGATGAAAGCAAACCAAAATACGAAGGCGCGAATGCAGATAAAGACTTCACCAAGCACAGAAAACCTGTGGCTATTGGTGCTCTTGCCTTACTCGTTGCTAGTATTGCCACATTAGTGGTCTTTGGTGTCAAAGATAAAGGTGCGGTTTATAATACCACAACTCCATATAGCAACAGCCAAGTCTACGTTGAATACAAGTCAGAAACCGCTAATAACACAGCCTTAACTGGTCAAGTTAAAGATAAGGTTGATGATATCTTAAACAATGCTTACCTTGGTGATAAACAATTCAAAGACATCGTCGAAGTAGAAACATTTGACTACGTCACAAAGATTGATAACACCAAATCTGGTAATGTCACTGCTTACTATGCTTACTATCGTTTAACATTCGATAGAGCTTTAACTGGTGAAGAAGAAATGACATACGATGGTGGTAAGATGACAGTCGCTAGATTCTTCTCTGAGGAAGGTTTATCTGATGCAAGCATCACTTTACCAAATAACGTTGAAGTTTCTTTAAAGAATAGTGTGAGAGTCAGTGCTGATCAACCAGCCTTTGGTCCAATTGCCTTAGCTACTGGTGTTGGCATCGCCATTGCTGCTTTCTATCTCTTACTCAGATATAGATTAAGCCGTGGCTTAGCTAACTTACTCGTTGCCGCTGGTGCAACTGGTATTGCTGCTGGTTTATTATCCATGCTCCACTTCATTCAAGCGACATCTTACGCTTCATTAGCAGTACCATTTGTTGCTGTCTTCACCTTAACAATTGCTATTATCTTAATGAATAGAGAAAGAGAACTCGTTCTCGATGACCGTTCTAAAGATAACTCTATTGAAAATAGAAAAGCACTCATGGTTAAAGCTACAGCCTTAGCGTCCACCCCAATTACTGTGGTCTTCGTTATCGCTTTATACCTCGGAGTTAACTTCTTCGGCTTTATGGCCACTCCAATTAGTTGGATCTTCTTAGCCATCTTCTTAGGTGTGATCATTTCTACCGCTGTTGTGCTCGTGTGCTTTGGCCCACTTGCCCAAGTCTTCTACAAGTTATTCTCCGGTGTGAAAATCATCAAACCAAAAGCCAAAAAGAAGAAAGCGCGTCCAGTTCGCGTTAACAAATCTGCTGAACCTGAAGAAGCAATCTTTATTGGCATTAACGATTAATTTATAAGGCTGCTTTAAAAAGCGGCCTTTATTTTATAAAATTTAATTATGGAACAATTATTTAAACGACTCTTAGAATATTATCAAATTGACGAAAGCGAATATCAAAAGTTGATCGCTCCTGTCGATGAAGATAATTTCGCTATGGGTCATACTTTTAAAGATATTGATAAATGTGTGGAAGTGGTGAAAAACGCTATCGCACAAAATAAAAAGATTTTTATCTATGGCGACTATGACTGCGATGGCATTATGTCCATCTCCATCTTAGTCAAAATGTTTAGCTATCTTAACTATCCTGTTTCTTATCATGTTCCAAGTCGTTATTTAGATGGCTATGGCTTAACCCTCAAATAAGCGGAAGAACTAGTGAACGAAGGATATGGCTTACTCATTACCGTCGATAACGGAATTACCGCTTTTGAAGGCATTGAATACGCTAAAAAACATGGCTTAGATGTCTTAATCTTTGATCATCATCAAGCTGACCCAGTTTTACCTATCGCTGATTACATTCTTCACCCAGTTGTTTCTAACTTTGGTGAAGTGGCGACAAGTGCGGGCTTTGTGACCTTCATGTTCGCTAAAGAATTCTTAGGTAGATACGATAAGTACCTAGCAACGCTAGCGGCTATCTCTGTGGTGTCTGATATGATGCCTCTTAGAGAGTATAATCGTAATCTTCTTAGACTAGTAATCAGTGAGTATGAAGACGGGGAATTCTTCAATATTGATTTATTAAAAGAAAAAGAACCATTCACTGAAGCCGCGATTGGCATGAAAATCGCCCCAAAAGTCAACGCTGTGGGACGTTTGATTGAAGATGAGGATTCTCTTAAGAAGACAGTCGAATTCTTCACCAAAGACGATAAAAACATTCTTTTAAACTACAATGAGTGGATTAATTCCGTGAATAATGAGCGTAAAGATCTTACTAAACTCGCCGTGGAAAACGCTAAAGATATCGATACAAGTAAAGATGCGATTATCGCTGTCATCAATGAAAAAGAAGGTGTCATTGGTTTAATCGCTAATTACTTCGCTAAAAAGTATCATAAACCAACCATTATCTTTGCTTTAGATCAAAGTGGTGATGTCTATAAGGGTTCTTGTCGTGCCCCTAAAGGCTTTAATGTCGTGGATGCTTTCAACGCTTTAGATAGGTTCATGCTCACCGCTGGTGGGCACGCTTCTGCGGGTGGTTGCTCAGTTAAAAAAGAACTTTTTGAAGAGTTTAAAGCGGCCTTTAATGAATTAGCTAAAGAAAGTGTTATTGAAGAAGGCGAAGAAGAAACTATTCCAATGTTTATTAACGATATCAATCGTGAAAACTACGATTTAGTGCAATCATTTTCTCCTTTTGGAGAAACATGGCCTGCTCCACATTTCAAATTAAGTCGTATTAGAACGCAATCACTGATGTATTCTCGCGATGCTCAACATATCTTAACAAGTATTGGTCAGACTTCCCGCCTAACAGGTTTCTATTTTCCTAAAGAACAGGTTTCTGAATATCCATACGTTGATATGATAGGCACATTACGCTTATCAACTTATTACACAAAGACAACAGTGGAATTCCTCATTTCTAATATTTCTATGAGTGAAAAATAACAAACTTTGTCATAAAAAAAAAAAAAAAAAGTCATTTTTATTACTTATTCCCGTCGTTTTTGTCTTAAG
>CACZNF010000036.1 GCA_902782395.1 uncultured Erysipelotrichaceae bacterium
ACATCAACGTAATATGATAAATGTAAATCTTTAGCACCAGCGGCTTTTAATCTCTTATATGTCGCTAAGGTGAAATTATTTGGATCAACTGTTGTGTCATTAGCGGCGTGAATGAACCACATTGGTAAGTCTTTTAACTTTTGGATATCTTCATCAGTAACGAAGGAATCACTATAAGCTTCACAGCATGGATAGAACGCTCTGAAGAAGTTACCATATGTGACCGCCATTTCCATGGTCATATAGCCACCATTGGAGCAACCACCAATATAAATACGTTTTGTATCGATATCACCATTATCAGCGATGTATTTATCGATTAATGATTTTAATGATTTTGTGTAAATAGAATGGCCAACACCACCATTGATGGAGCCTGTGCCACTATTCATCCAATATGTTGGTGTTTGAGCAGCAAGCACATAAGCACCTTTTTGTTGGCCTTTAACGAAGTGAGATTGAATCTTTTCTTCGCCTAAAGCGGTCACATCATTACCTAATAAAGCGATATCTGGATCTGTACCACCTTCACCCATACCATGTAACCAAATCACTAATGGATTTAAGACACCGTCTTCTCTAAGTGCGTCTGTTTGGTAGTCTTTATAAGTTAATGTGTAGCCTTCAGCGGTATGAGATTTAGCTTCGCCCCAATCTCTTGTAGAAAGGGAGATTCTTGATCTAATCGCATTGAATTTAAATGAACTATCATATGTTTCTTCACCCACTTTGAGTGTTTGACCACTCGCTAATTGGGCTTCAACTGTAATATTGTTAGTCCAGTTATTAACGTTATTAGCGTATGTAAATGGAGAAGCACCCTCACTTGGTCCCCAACCACTGTAATGCATTTCTAAAGAAATACGGACGTAATGGGATTCATCACCGGTGATTATTTGACCTTCTTGGTCACACAAATCGACACTTTTAACTGTGCGATTGTTTCTATTTGTTTTAACAGTGAATTGTTTACCTTGTAAGTCTGCTTTTTTAACTTTTTCTGGGAAGTTTAATTTCACACCAACAATTGCAGGACCGAATTCAAAACCTTCAACAAGATAATCAATTGTGTCATATTCATCAACGAAGAGTTTTAAAACTCTATCGAAATAGCCTTCTTTACTAACTGTGATATAAGCCATACCTGGCTCATCAGTTTTAATATTGCCATCTTTATCAACTGTTGCGATATTTTCATCGCTACTACGGAAGGTAACACCTTCAACTTCAGTCACGACTTTTGATTTCATACCCGCTTCAACGGTATCTTTTGATAAAGAAGCTTTTAAGATTTTTCTTGCAGTTTCCACTGCTGGTTCACTAGAACTAGTTGAACCGTTAGCGGCGTTATTACATCCACCTAATACGAATAAGGCGGCAAACGCTAGAGGTAATAATAATTTCTTTTTCATAATAATTTAAGTAGAGGGCTTGGTTTCCCAAACCCTCTATCCTTTCTAAATAGTGTTAATTATGCTTCTACGTGAGCACTGACTGTAATTGAACCACCAAGGATTGCGAAGCAGTCGAAGTTTGCAGATTGAGCAAGAGCGGTAACAACGATTTCGTTGACGCCAGCTTTAACTGCGACTTCACCTAAGTCGACTTGAGTCATTGTGGAACCGTCTGAACCTAAGAAACCTTTGCGTGCTAAGGAAACTTCGGTGTCATTAACTTTGATAGATGTTGTATCGGCTAAACCTTGATCATAGTATTCGACTGGTTGTGCTTGCCAGTTAGCACTAGCAGAACTACCAATGAGAACTAATCTAACTTTGCCTGCTGCAGAAGCATCGAATTTTAATGTGATAGATGCATCTTTAGCCATATAGCCAACAGAGCCTGTGCCGTGAGCGGTCGCATTGTTTGTTTCAACTTTAGCTTGACCACCTAATGTGCCATCTTCAGCTTCAAGATAGAAAGCATCTGTTAAGTCAACTGGTGTTGTCTTTTCAATGATAGCTTTCCAGTTAGCCTTGATTGTAATGTTCTCAGTTAAGTTAATTTTTTCACCTGGTTGTTTAACTTGGGTTTGTGGGAATGTATATGATCCCCAAGTAACCATCACTGTAATTTCCCAGCCACCAAATGCCTTATCTGCTGGAGCTGTAAAACCGTTAGCTGGTAAGGTGTATTCGCCTTTTTCAGCTTCTACAGCGGCCATTTCGCCTGTACCACCATTGGCGTCGATGTTTCAGGTTGAGCGTTTGGATCTGTTAATTTAATGCAGTCGATGTTTGGACCTTGTGTAATAGCGGCGAAGGAGAATGTATTTTCACCCGTGACGATATTAATATTGCCTAAATCGATTTCTACCCATGTCTTTGTCCAGCCTGAGGAACCTGGTAATGTGTTTGAACCTAAGTCAATGGCAGTGTTATTGAGTTTCATTGTCATGACTTCATTTGTAAGTTCCATATCGGCGAAACCAGAATAATCTGATTTTAATGCGGCGGAAGAAACGACCATGGATAATTTATATTCTTTAGCTTCAGCGGCTGTGTATTTGAGTTCAAATGTTTGTTCAGCACTGAAGTAACCTAAGGATTTACCACCAGAACATGTATCACCATTTTCCATTTGGATGGTTGTACCTTCTGGTAAGATAGCATTTTCAGCTTCAATAACGATTTGACCAGCAACTGGTTTAGCTTTAACAGTAACGTTAACTGTGGCTTTCTTATAACCGTCTTTTGTTACTTCAACTGTTGTTTTGCCAGCTTTGATACCTTTAACGACACCAGCGTTAGAAACTGTAGCGATTGCTTCATCAGCGGATTTATATGCGACACCCGCTAAATTATCTTTAACTTGGATTTGTTTTTCTTCGTCGACTTGAATTTCGATTTCAGCTTCAACAACTTCAATCTTTGGTTTTGTTTGTGCTGGGACAGTGGCAAGTTGTAATTTTTCACTTGTGAAGATTACGACTTTGTCCATGTTTGGACCTTGGGCTAACATTTCGATTTCTAAAACGTTATTGCCAGCAATTAAATCGACTTGACCGAATGAAACGGTATTGAATTCATAATAGGATTCACCGTCTTCTGGAGCTGGGACTGTTCTACCAGCCATTGAGATTTCTTTGCCGTTGAATTTAACAGAAAGAACACCTTCTAAGCTCATTTCAGCGTTATAGGCCATTGTGACACCAAGTTCAACCTTAACGGCTTTATCGCATGTAAAGGTCAATGTTTCTTTACAGCCTTGTTGTAACCAACCTAATGATGTGCCATCATCAGTTTTTCCACCATTGTCTTCGACTGGGCTATCGCCTGGACCCATGATACCATAACCGTATGCGGATAAGTCCATGCCCCAGAAATCATCTGGATCAAAGTGTTCAGCTTCTTCTAAACGTAAAGAATAGTTTGGTTCTCTATCTGGAGCTTTTTCAACTGTAATTGTGATGCTGCCATTGGCATAGCCATCTTTCTTGGCGGTGACTTTACCAGAACCAACGCCTAAAGCGGTAACTAAACCGTTTTTATCAACGGAAACGACAGTACCTGCTCTTGTGGACCATTCAACACCTTCAACGTCAGCGGATAATTGGACTGTTTCGCCAACTTTAAGTGTGGTTTTGTTACCAGCGGCGGTAACGTTAATCTTTGTTTCTTCTACTTCAGAAGTGTCACCACTACTTGCTGGTTTATCACTTTTTGCATTGTTACATGCTGTAAGACCCATTGTTAGGAGTAAAGCACCCGCTAAAAATGGAAATAATGCTTTTTTAGTTTTTTTCATTATATTTTTTCCTTTCCTAAAATCAGGTTTATTAAGGAGGGATAAAAACTATTCCCTTTCTCAATAAATAAGCATTGTGAGCGAAATACTTTAAGATAAGTTACGTGTTTACGCGTTACGTAAAAAGGGCACTAAAAATTCAAAAAGTATTTCTAAATTCGCACTTATCATAAAAAAGAAGAAAATATTAAAAAATAGATATTGCATAACCTTATAACATTTGAGCGTAATCTTATATTTGTGGGTATCAAAAAAGCACAATTATCAGTATCCAAATTGTGCTCTTTTAGTTGGGTTTTAAATAGCGATTTTTAGTTTGAAGATTCCATCTTCAGTTTCATAATGCATCTTGCCATCGTACTTCTTAACAATATAGGCAATCGACTTTGTACCAAAACCATGGTATTTCTTATTTTCTTGTTTCGTAGTTTTGATTGATCCATCATTATTGAACGATAATTCACCATGGTAATAATTAGTTTCTTCAATCATCAATAAGCCTTGTTTTCTAGAAGCGGTTAATGAGATAACGCGATGCTCTTTTTCTTCTATTGCTTCTGTCGCTTCAATCGCGTTATCGATGATATTCGTTAATAAGAAATAGACATCACTCGTAGCCATATCTTTAAAGGCATCACCATCCACTAGAGAAGTGAATTCAATACCAACAGAATTACAGTAAATGAGTTTATCTTGTAATAAAGCATCGATATTAACACTGCCTGTTTTAACGGAACTATCATAGAAGTTAAGTGATTCTTCTAACAAACAGAAGTCTTCATCAGTTAGTTCGCCTTTTTTAGCTTTTAATCTTCTTAATTCTTTTCTTAAATCATGACACTTCATATTGATGAAATTAATGTTGTTTTCCATCATTTCTTGTTGTCTGATTTTAGAATTAAGTGTCGCTTTAATGATCATTGTTTCTTGACGATGTTCCACAACGCGGAAGCCACCCACTACCAAGGTATCAAATAAAATACAGAAGATAATGAGCGTACCCGCTAAGATGCCTCTTAATTTACCATCAAAAATATGTTGTGCCACAAATACGTTAGCGACGTTAACAACTAGGTAAACGACGATACCTAAAACAATAATATATACTTTACCTAAGATATATTTTGAATATTTAACGTAGTATCTAGCGATAGCAAAATAGAAGCCAACGAACGCTAAAGTCTTAACACTATAAAGGATGCAGTTATAGATGATGTTATATTTTTGCACAATGGCCTCAATCGGTTCAGCATCGTTATATAATGCACCAAAGATTTTACCGTTTAAGCCAGTATCTAAAACAATTGTTCCTAGTTGATAGGCCATGTGTTGGAATGTATATGCTACAGAAAGAAGAAGCATTAAATTAAGTGGCTTAATCTTATAGGCAAATAAGAATCCACCGAAAATAGTGAAGACGGGTATGGTATAAACGACAATATTAAGCCATTCACTCCATTGTTCCGGTTTAACAAAGTTATATAAGCCAACAATATTCACAGCCGCACCACTAGAGGCAATTAATAAACCGACAGGAATAGAAATATAAGGTTTGAATCTAAAAGTTAGTCGATGTTTCATGAGCATAATGCCCGCGATCAAAAATTCGACTGTAAAGGATATGAACATTGTTAACAAGGTATTAAGATCCATAATTTAGTTACCTTCTTCCATGATGTACTTTTTGAAACTTTCCATAAATCCTTTTTTCTTTGGATGCGATATGGCAATAATTTCGTCGTTTGTTAATTGAATGTCAAGCTTTTCCACGCGCTTAATCTTATGCGCGTTAACCAAATAACAAGAATTACATCTAATGAACCAATACTTTTTAAGCTGTTCCTCATACTTCTTTAGAGTACCAGTTGTGGTAATCTCTTTATCTCCCGCTAAATGGAAGATGATGTCGTGAGAAATAACTTCGACATACATAATGTCATTGGTTCCTATTTTATTAAAGCCACCTTCATTAGGTATAACCACAAAGGCATCATTCTTTTTACCTAATCTTTTCATGACTCTTTCAAGTCTTAAATAGAACGAAGCATAAGATAATGGTTTTAAAACGAAATCGATAGCGTCTACTTCGTAGCCATTAGTCGCATATTTCGCTAAATTAGTAGCGAACATGATGACGACTTCTTCATCTTTTTCTCTAATCTTTCTTGCGACATCAATACCATTCATCGCTGATAAATTGATATCGAGAATAATGAAGTCATATTGGCTTTTAAAGCGCATTAAGAAAGCATCACCACTGGCAAATGTTTGAATATCAAAGGTGAGTTTTTTCTCTTTGCTATAACGATCTAATAATGAAAGACAGTTGTTTAAATCATCAACGGAGTCTTCCACGACCGCGATTCTAATATCTATTTCGCTCATTAATTGAATTATACCATTAAGGTAGCGTTAAGAAAATAATGAACCCCATATCCGCGTACGGACAGGGGTTCATTTTAGATGTTTGTATTAGTGACCGTCAGCCGCTTTTTTGACTTCTGGGATGCCAACAGCAGCGTAGTCTTCAGCGTTCCACACGTTATTGGAATGAGCACAGGCATAAAGAATATTCTTTGCCGCTCTTCTGATATAGATTGGACCATCATGTGGAAGTAATGTACGTAATCTACTTGGTTTATTGGAGTTGTTCAATTGATTTGGTGTTAACCATAAGTCGTTACCAGCGACTAAACCAATGTTTGTGGCCATGTAGTCTTGACCAGCGTAGTCAGTAACGACGACACCGTGGAAGCCCCATTCTTCTCTTAAGAGAGTGGTTAATAAGGCTTGATTACCACCAGCCCACCAAGAACCAACACAGTTGAAGGAGGACATGATACCAATACCACCTAAATCAACATAGAGTTCGAAACCACGAGCGTAGATTTCTCTAATAGCTTGTTCAGTAGCCCAGCAGAAGACACCACTACGATTTCTTTCTTGTTCGTTTAATAAGAAGTGCTTAGCGTAGGTATAAACACCATACTTCATACTACCTTGAGCGGTATGACCAGCCATTTGACCAGCGATGAGCGGATCTTCTGAATAGTATTCGAAGTTTCTACCACCAAATGGAGAACGGTGAGTATTAATACCAGGAGCATACCAGCCAGTTAAACCACGGGCCGCGCCTTCTCTACCAATGGATTCACCCATAATTCTAGCGACATCTGTTGACCAAGAGCAGGCAACGACGACTTCACTTGGGTGACCTGTACCAGAGTGGAATGCCGCACTTGGACCATCATAGTCGACAGTTTGTGTTTTACCGATACTTGTCACAGCAGCAGTTTGGAAACCACCGTATTCGATGAGTTTTTCCATATCACTATAAGACATTTGACTTAATAAGGATTCCCAACGTGGATCATCCCAATCAGCGTCTTTAAGATCTCTGAGTGTTAAATTACCAGCAACTTCTTGTGGTTTGATATCTTCACTGATTTGATTATCAACAAGTGTGAAAGTATTTGGACCAGAGTTATTGCTTGGACCACCTGGGAAGTGTGCTTTATCTGGATTGGATGCTAATGGGATATCGGCTTTATTTTGCCATGTATCTTCAAAATTGGATCTAGATAAATATGTGTTCTTTTCGACACCACCACCGAATTCGGCATCTTGGAAGATGTTTTTGTATTCTTTACCTGTTTGATAAGAGGTCTTGAATTCAACGTCTTCTTCAAGAGTTAATGTTTTGGTGTTTTCTCTATTCTTGACTGCGGTTTCAGCAAGATCCCAAACGTTTTCTCTGACAGAGAATTCGTAATCACCTTTTTCTAAGACATAGTAACCTTTTTGGGTTGACCAAGAAGCGATATCACGATAGTTAAATTCTAACTTATAAGCCTTTGTATCGCCTGGTTCAATGAGGTTTGTCTTTTGGAAGGCTGTTAATGTGTAATAAGATTTTTCAATACCACCTTTGGTGTATGGAGCATGGGTATAGAGTTGGATAACATCTTTACCAGCAACTTCACCAGTATTCTTAACTTCAACAGTAACTTCGACTTTTTGATTTTCTTTATCGACTTTATATTCAGCGATGGATTTATCGAATGTTGTATAAGATAAACCATGACCGAAAGAGAATTGAACTTCATCTTCATAGTCGATGTAGCCTTCTTTAGCGGCGGTTACATAGTATCTGTAGCCAACGTAAATGCCTTCGATGTAATTGGTGAATTTTGCACCACTGGCAGCACCTGATGTATATGTTAATGTGGTGTCATTACCAAAATTTTGGTAAGATGGCGCACTCTTCACATCATATGGCCATGTATCCACTAAGTGGCCTGATGGGTTAACAACACCAGCAAGGATTTCAGCGATTGCTTTTGTACCGGTTAAACCTGGGTGACCCATAAAGATAGCAGCGTCGATTTCTGGATCATCTAAGAATTCAGATTCGATAACTGTTGGGACGTTTAATAAGATAATGACTTTTTCGAAGTTTTCTTCAAGCATGTCGATGGCAGCGATTTCATTTGCTTTGAGTTGTAAATCGCCAATCTTCATATCTTCGTCTTCACTACCACGTCTGGTAATACAGAAAATAGCAGTGTCAGAGAATGCTTT
>CACZNF010000037.1 GCA_902782395.1 uncultured Erysipelotrichaceae bacterium
GCAAAGCGGTATGGTTTCTCTTTCCATTTGGTATTTAAAATCCAAACAGGATATAAAGCGTATTGTGCGTTTGTGTCACTTAATTGAATAGATGAATCGTTATACTCAACGTTATCATAACCATGAATGTCACTTCTAAAAGCTTGAATTGTACCTTCACGGAAACGTGTGGTTGCTCTATTGAATGTTTCATCTTTACTGACATCATATCTATCCGCAGCATAGCCAGCGAGATAACCAGCGTTAAATTCCACTGCTTCAGAGAAATCATATGGTTCGATGGATTCCATTAATTGGTCTTCCATCTTTTTACTACCATCAACTGGGACGTGATCAAAGGCAATACCACCATCTCTCACAAGAGAATAGAATTTTGTTTCTTTATAGTCGTAATTGGAATCAGACCAACGACGTGTTTTTTCACCTTTGAATCTCACTCTACCATCGACATTAGCGTCGAATAACCAAAATGGGACATATAAAGGTTTCACTTCAGTAACGACATTATCTTTAGAGAATGAACCTGGTAATAATGGTTTTTTCTTAAAGAAGGATTTTAAACTACTTAAAACGTTGTCTTTATCATTCTTGAATGGAATAACAAGATTTGGTTTTAAATCGCCTGAAAGTTGTTTAGAAACAAGGATATTGTTATCACAATAAGGGCAGCGAGTAGAAGCGGATGTTTCATCGACAATGATTTCACCACCACAAGATTCACAAGAGTAGATCTTCATACCCTTCATTTCTTTGTCGGTGTATTCTTGAACTCTTGATTCATCCCAAGCGGTATCTTCTTCTTTATCGCTTGCTAAATTTTCGGTGTAGGCTTTTAAATCGTCTAATGAAAAATGTGAATCACAAAATGGACAGACGATATCTTGAGTGTGGCTATCAAAGTGCAGAGTACCACCACAACAAGGGCATTCTAATTCTTTATTTGCCATACACTATTTAACTTCGTCTAAATCGTTAATTGGGTCACCACATTCTGGACAGAACTTAGGTGCTTTTTCACCTGGTTTTGGTTCCCAACCACATTTATTACATTTGATTTTCTTATCGCCTTCTGGTCTCTTAGTACCACATTCTGGACAGAACTTACCTGTGGCTTTTGTACCACATTGTGGGCAAATCCAACCATCAGCTTCTGGTTTCTTTGTGCCACATTCTGGGCAGAATTTACCTGTGGCTTGTGCGCCACATTGTGGGCATGTCCAAGCACCAGCGGCTTGTTGTTGTGCTTGCGCTTGCGCTTGTTGTTGTTTTTGTTGTTCACCCATTTGGTAGAAGCCTTGAGCGTTCATACCACCAGCATTAGCCGCCATATTTAAGCCATAGAAGCCCATAGCCGCACCATTAGCGTTACTAGCAGCATTCTTCATAGCTTCAGCTTGTGCTTCAACTAAAGTTGCACCTGCCATAGCAGCGTTTCTAGCGTAAACATTCTTTCTTTGTAATTCTTTGATGAGGTCTTCGTCTTCTTTTGGAAGAGTGACAGAGCCTAAAGCAATGGAGATAACTTCAATACCACGTAAGGAGTTCCATTTTTCATCAAGAGCGGCATTCATCGCGTTTTCCAAATCAGTTAAGTGAGTCATGATTTGGTTTGGTCTTAATTGTAATTCAGATAAGCGACCAAAAGCTGGTTGTAAAGCAGAAATGAATTCTGTCTTTAATTGACCGTCTAATTGACTTCTTGTATATGCTTGGGTAATGTTACCACAGACATTTTGATAGAAGAGGATTGGGTTTGTGATCTTGTAGGAGAAGACACCGTTACAACGGACGGAAACGTCAACGTCAAGACCAACATTGTTATCAACAATTCTAAATGGCACTGGGTTTGGTGTACCAAACTTGTTGTCCACTAATTCTTTGGTGTTGAAGTAATAGACTCTTTGGTCACTACCTGTGTCACCACCAAATGTGAAACGTCTACCAATGGTTTTGAAGAAACCAATGATTCTTTCACCAAATGAACCAGCAAAGATAGATGATTCAGTTTTGGAATCAAATTTGTATGCACCTGGTTCGGCAGCGAATTCCACAACCTTACCTTGGTCAACAATAATCATACATTGGCCATCGGCAACAACGATTACAGAACCATTGGAAATGATGTTTTCACTACCTTTGGTATTAGATGATCTTTTACCATTAACTCTCTTTTGTCCTTTTTCTACTAAGACATCGACTGGTAAAGCTTCGCAATAGAAATACTCTTTCCATTGGTCAGCAAGAGTGGAGCTAAGTGCTCCGGAGAAAGCTTTAATTAAGCCCATATTATATGCCTCCTAATTGTCCATTTTAGTGTAAAACGTATTTATATATTTTTCAATCTTTTTAGATTGATACAAGAAAAAATACTTTTTCAAATAAGTAAAGGCTTTTAATTTATAATAAATTAATAATAAAATTAGATAGAGGATATACGTATGGCAAAGAAATCAACAACTAGTAAACTATTAAAACAAGGCAAAAAGATGGCTAAAAAGAATCCTAAGGGATTCCTCGTTGCTATTATCGTTTTTATTGTTCTAGCCGCAATTGCTGCAGCAGGATTTTTTGCTTTTCGTAATGCTCGTCCAAATGTGAGTTTTACTTTAATCGGTTCTAAAGAAACAAGCATCGCTTTGAATTCAACCTACAAAGAAAGAGGCACAAAAGCGATGTATAATGGTAAAGACGTGACAGAAAGAGTCGTCACTACTTACTATTTAGGAGACGCTAAAGTTAACGCAATTACTACTGAAGTAGAAGCCACATTTACCGTTAAATACAAACTTGATTTCCAAAAATACTCTGGTGAACTTGAAAGAAAAGTGAAAGTCACTGCTTTAGAAGCTATTGATATTAACTTCTTAGAATTAGGAAATAAATATACAGGTGATAGCACCTTCATTAAGGCGGGTAGCACTGATATCTTAATTGACGCTGGTAGCAGACAATCTAGCGCTTCCACCATTGCCTCATTTGTAGATACATATTGTGAAGATGGTATTCTTGAATACGTCATTGCAACTCATGCACATCAAGACCATATTGAAGGATTTACTAGCACAAATACTAATCCAGGCATCTTCGATAGATATAAAATTGATACATTAATTGACTTCGCTTTATCCAATAACGAAGGTAAGGCTTTACACACTAAATACTGTGAAAAAAGAGATGCCAAAGTGGCTTCTGGTGACATTGCTCATCATTACACCGCTGCTGATTGTATCGCAGGAACTAATGGTGCTAAAAAGACATATGAAATCGCTGCTGGTATCACTATGGAAATACTTGATCAAAAGTTCTATAGAGAAAAGTCTAGTGACGAAAATGATTACTCCGTTTGTGCGATGTTTACACAAGGTGATAACCACTACTTATTCACTGGTGATTTAGAAGAAAAAGGCGAAGCTTCATTAGTGGAACTTAATAACCTACCACAAGTTGAATTATTCAAGGGTGGCCACCATGGTAGTTATACTGCAAATACTGATACATTATTAAACGTCATTAAACCTAAAACAGTTTGTATATGTTGCTGCGCTGGTAGCGATGAATATACCAAGAATCCTGATAATATGTTCCCTGCCCAATTAGCGGTTAACCGTATTGGTAAATGGACTGATAAAGTTTATGTCACCACTGTTGCCACAGATGATGATAAAGGTTATAAATCAATGAATGGTAATATCAAATTCCGCTGTGATGATGGCATTAATTACGTAGTAACTGGTAGTAATAATTCCACTATCTTAAAAGATACTGAATGGTTTAAGAATAACCGAACTTGGCCGACCAATTAAAAATAATAGCAAGTGTTAATGCTTGCTATTTTTTTCTAAAAGGGGTATACCTATCGGTATGAACAATAAGAAACGTCTTAATCCGTACTTACTAGTTATTCTTTCCTTTGTGCTTATTATTGCCTTAGGTTCTGTTCTTTTAATGTTTCCATTTTCTAGAACGGCAAATAACTTCGGTAATTATTTAGACTGCCTATTCTTAGCGACATCCGCTACTTGTGTGACTGGTTTAAATAGTTTCTCTAACGGTATTAATACGGAATTAACATTCGTTGGACAACTTATTTTAATGCTTCTCATTCAAATTGGTGGTCTAGGATTTATTACTTTCTTAACATTCGTTATTACTTTATTTAGTGGCAAACTGCAATTCAAAGATCGTCTCTTCTTATCCGCGATGGTTAATAGTGACGATATGGTTGAGGTTGTCGGTTTCGTCAGAAAGATTATTCTTATTTCCTTTAGCTTTGAATTATTAGGTTTCCTATTAGGATTACCTGTTTTCTTACAGTTCTCTTCTGATATTCCACATGGTTTATGGAATTCTTTATTCACTTCTGTTTCTAGCTATAACAACGCTGGATTTGATTTATTTGGTAGCACTTCTCTTATTAGAGGTAACGGTGGCTTTATTGATTCCTTACCAGATTGGGCTTATTACTACTTATGCTCTTATATCATGTTCTTGATTGTCGCAGGTGGTATTTCCTTCTTAGTGGTTATGGATATCTTCGCTAAACGTAACTTCAAACGTTTAAGAGTGTTCACAAAGATTTCCTTAATGATGACGGGATTATTAATCGCTGTTGGTTTTATCGTTTTCTTAATCGGTCAACATTTCCAAAGCCCATTTGATGCTTTATTCCAAAGCGTGACTTGTCGAACAGCGGGCTTTGCCACTGTCGATCAAGATAAATTAAGTGTTTTAAACAAAGTATTCTCTTGTTTCTTAATGTTCTTTGGTGGTAACCCATTAGGTACCGCTGGTGGCGTTAAGACAACCACTTTATACATTATCGTTTTAGCAATGGTTTCTTACCTTACAGGTAGAAAGGTCGCTTCTTTCCATAGAAGATATTCCAATGAAGCCATAGTTAAAGCTATGTCCTTAGTTATTCTAGGGGTCGTTGTGATTTTCATTTGTTTCGTTTCCATTTATTCCTTTGAAGGCAAAATGGATATGGACGCTATTGGGTTAGAAAGCACGAAAGCATCCGCTTTGATATATGAAGTATTCTCGGCCTTTGGTACTGTTGGTGTTTCCGCAGGGGTCACACCATATTTATCCGTAGGATCAAAAATCATCATTATTATTTTGATGTTTATTGGTCGACTTGGTCCAATTACCTTTATTCAATTAACCGGCACAAAAATGAGCTTTGATAATCAAGGCAAATATCGATACGTTGAAGAAGACTTCTTAATTGGTTAGTCTATTTGTCTTCGTCTTCACTTCTACGTCTATTAGATCCTCTTAACGCTTCAATTAAAGCTTGCTTTTCTAATGGACGATATAAATAGAAGCCTTGTTGTGAGACTGTTTCATCAACTTGTTTAATGAGTAAGTATTGGTCAATGTTTTCAACACCAACAACAGAGGCTTTCATGCCTAAGTTGCGGATTAAGTATAAGAGTTGCTTTAAGTTAGCGTAACGGTTGTTATCACTATCGATGTGTAAGACAACATTACGGGAAATCTTAACTTCGTTAAAGCCAATATCTTTTAAGATTTCAACGGAAATATGACGACCTGTGTATTGGTCACACACTAAGACGATGTTAAGTTCTTTAGTCATCTTAGCGATTTCTTTAAATTCATCGATGTGTGTTGCAGCGTCACTTTCTGGAATTTCAAAGGCTAAGAAGTTCTTTGGAAGCTTAAGTTCATCAATGAATTTCTTAGTGTCTTTTCTGAAGTTCTTATCGGTGAAGAAAGAATAGTCAGTATTAAGCGCCATACGTTTGAAGCCTAAAGATGAGAAGAATGAAGCGCCATATTCACGATATAAGGAAGCAATATAATCAAGTAAGGCATGGGAAATAATACCGATTTGATCATATTTCGCGGCAACGTTCACTAATTCATCAGTTCTAAAGGCGGTATTACGATATTCATCGGTAATACGTAAGAGCAATTCAGCACCCCAGATTTGTTTATCAGAGGCATCAACCATTGGTTGAAGATTAACTTCAAATGTCTTGTCAGTGAAGGCTTTTTGAATAACGGATAATAAGAATTGTTCTCTATTAGCACTTCTTGTGTAGTTACTTTCATCGAAGTAAATGTAATCCTTATTAGTC
>CACZNF010000038.1 GCA_902782395.1 uncultured Erysipelotrichaceae bacterium
ATTCTTTGATAAATATCAAAGTAAGAGACACTCTTATTATTGCTCATTAGATTTCTTCTCCATATAAGTCATAGACATAACTTTCGGTGATTCTTACTTTAGTAATGTCGCCTTCTTTAAGCTCTCTTGAGGAGCGGAAAAGGATTTTACCATCCACATCATCAGGAGCGTTAAAGTAGCTTCTAAGTAAATAATAGCCGTTTTCTTTGCCCACTACTAAACCTTTCATCACTTCACCGATGTGCTTTTTATTTAAGTCATAAGAGATCTTTTGTTGTAAGGACATTAGTTCATCTAAACGTTTTTGCTTAGTGGATTCTCTAACTTGATGTGGATAGTCATAAGACTTAGTGCCTTCTTCTCTTGAATAAGTGAAAGCGCCTAAATGATCAAACTTCACGTCTTTAACAAAGTTAATTAAGTTATCAAACTCTTTCTTTGTTTCACCTGGGAAACCCACCATGACAGTGGTTCTTAAAATAGCGTTAGGAATTTTAGTTTTAATTTTATTAAATAAGTTAGTGAGATAAGCTTTATCACCACGTCTATTCATGGCTTTAAGAATCTTATCTTCACTATGTTGGATTGGAATATCAAAATATGGTGTTAATCTTTCTTCTTTGGCAATTAAGTCGATTAACTCATCAGTGATTTCATCAGGATAGAGGTATAGTAAGCGAATAAAGGCGAGCTCTTTGATTTCTAAAAGACCTTTGAGTAAATCCACGATTGTCTTCTTTTCCTTTAAATCTAGGCCGTATCTCGTGGTGTCTTGTTCTAAAACGATTAACTCTTTATAGCCTTTGTTAGCGAGCTCTCTTGCTTCTTTAATAGTGTCTTCGTATGGTCTAGAAACATATGGACCACGAATTAATGGGATAGCGCAGTATGTACAACAGTTAGAACAACCTTCACCAATTTTAAGATAAGCACTGTAAGAGCCAGTGGACACTAAACGATAATTATCGTTAAGTCCTTCATAATTGGTGATATCCTTGTCGAGTGTCGCTAATAAACGATTGAAGTTTTTATATTCTCTAATTGGAATCCATAAGTCCACTTCTGGAATTTCTTTAGCGAGTTCATCTTTATAACGGTTGACTAAACAACCAGTCACCACGACTTTTTGCTTTTTGTTAATGTTATCAAGAATTGTATCGATTGATTCTTTTTTGCTAGATTCGATAAAACCACAGGTGTTGATGATTAAAATATCCGCTTCATCTTTGTTATTAATGATTTCATAGTGGTTCTTTAAAAGAAGACCAAGGATATTCTCACTATCAACAAGGTTTTTCGCACAGCCTAAAGAGATTAACGCAACTTTCTTCATTATTCACTCCTTAAAGCGATAACTGGATCTTGTCTAGATGCATGCATGGATGGGATTAAACCAGATAAGACGCTTAATAAGACGCTTAAACCAAGCATGATACCGATAATTGGAAGATTTAATACCGCGATAGCGGGCACTCCAAACGGTTTCACAACTAAATTGATAATAATACAAACTATACCAGTAATGGCTAAACCAATGACACCAGAGAAGAAACCTGTAACAAGGTTTTCGGCGATAAATAGACGAGAAACGTCTTTCTTTCGTCCACCTAAAGAACGGATGACACCGATTTCCTTCACTCTTTCCATGACTGAGATATAAGTGATAACCGCGATCATGAAGGAAGAAACCACTAAGGAAAGAGAGGTGAAAATAACTAACGCTGTTGTCACGATTGTAATCATTGTGTCAATGACGTTAATGATTAAAGAAATTGTGTCAGTATAGGTTAATTCATCACGGTCCGCTGGTCTTAGTATTTTTTCTTGAGCGGTACCATCATAAAGGGTGATACTTACATCTTTATTCCATTCGTCTAAATACTTGTTAACTTTGTCTTTAGTCTTAAAGTCAACTGGATAAATAGACATCTTGTCAGGAAGTTTTTCATATGAATAGGTGGTCGTACCTTCACTCTCATTAGCGTTCTCGACAATTTTAAGGCCACATAAAGAACGGAAATGCACAGCATTTTCTGTGGAATAATCACGACCAGTAATATTTCCTAATAATGATGAGAACGATGAATTGAGGTCACCATTTAGACAAGATGCGTAACCGAATGAACCGTGTTGTGGATTAGATTCATCGCTCCAATCAGTGAAGGCGAATGTCACATAGGCGTTATATAATGAGCCCGTTTTTGCAGGATTTTCTAAATGCGCGGCAAAGCCACGATTTGGATCCCTGATAATTTGTGAATTATAAGCATCTCTCATGTACTTATCTTGGAACTCTTTGGTGAAATAAACACCACGAGATAAAGAACCAAATGAAACACCTTCTTTTGGTCTTAAGATACCCGCGATAGTAATATCGGTACCATTGCCCCATTCTTCTTGAGTTGTCGCAGAGTATTGATAGCCAGTGACTGATTCAGTTTGGTCTTTTACTTCTTTATTCACTGTGAATGGATTGGTGAGATTAACTGTCGCGGTTGTATCACCAGTGATGCGGACTAAAGAAAGTTCTGAAGCATCAACTGCGGATGGATCAGTGAGTATCTTTCTTAATTGATCTTGCGACAAACAAATGAAATTACCAGTTGTTGGATCTGGATCAGTTGCAGGATCCGCCATCATGTCATTCCAATCAAAATCGTTTAGAGAAGACATACCAGCAATAATGCTGAAGATATCTAATGTGTCTTTAAGTTTAAACATATAGACCGATTCGCTCACGAATGGGCTAATGGTAATATGTGTACCTGTATAGATAACAGCGTTAATCATAGAAGAGGAATTACCTTGGCTATACATGAATGAATAGAATTCATCGTTAGCGTCACTCTTTAAAACGACGCTATAGTCTTTATATTGACGCACTGGGATATCATCGTAATGATAAATTGTGTCATGAGGATAGTATTTGAGTTTCGTACCGAGAAGCTCTTCGTAACTGAATGATGTAGCGTATGGGAATTTAGCGTCTAACTCTTCATCACTCATAGTGTTTTCTGGGTCATATTTTTGAATAGCTTTTTGAGCGATATTCATGACCTCTTCTTCTTGATAGTAACCAAGTTGAGCGAAGACTAAGTCAGTTAATGTGGTATCAGATTCCACGACTAACATGATTTCATTTTCACTCTTCGGGAAATGGGAATTACCTAAAAGGTCATATTGATCAAGAATGCATTCTTCATCTCCTGGAAGAAGTTTCATAAAGTCGGTAAACAAATCGACGTAGTTAGCGTATTGGGAGAAGCCTCTTACAGTTTTAAGTTCAGCAATATAACGTTGAGTTAAACCATTTAATGAGATAGTCATTCTATCTTCTTTATCACTTGGCTTCCAATCAGTGAAGATGTTATTTGTGGGGTCAATACCATAGCTAAAAGATGTCGCTGAAACATATTCGCTTGGGATTTCTTTAACGAACTGCACTAGGTCATCGTTAATTGTATTTGTTTTGACCGCAGTTAAATCACTATAACGGTCCATTAAGTAGTCAATCATGGAATTAAGACCAACACGAGTTGTGGTGTCAAATTCGGCGATTTTGGTGTCTGTATCAGCATATAAGCCAGTCATCAAAGATGAATAGTCCACTGTTTCTTCTTGGATTTGAAGTGGATAGCTAGAAAGCATATCGTCTTGCATGTTATCGATGTATTGACGGACGCCCGTAGAAGCGGCAAGAACTGTTGAAACACCAAAGATACCAATACTACCAGCGATAGCGACAAGCACTGTTCGTTTACTCTTAGAAAATAAGTTAGCAATTGATAAAGCAGTGGCTGTTAAGAAGCTCATTGAGCTCTTTTTCTTTTTACCTTTTGAGGTGATTTCATCATCTGGGTATTTTGCTAAAACACCACACTTTGGACATCTTGAGAATTGTTTATAGACAATCGCCCCACATTTTGGGCAGCGATAGGCTGTTTGTGTTTCTTTATCAACACCATTGAATGGGTTAGAGTCACCAGTAATGACACCATCGAACATATTAACGATACGTGTAGCGTAACGTTGGGCTAAATCTGGGTTATGGGTAACCATAATGACTAAGCGGTTTTTAGCGACTTCTTTGAGAAGGTCCATGATTTGGACACTTGTTTCACTATCTAAAGCACCGGTTGGTTCATCGGCTAATAAGATTTCAGGATTGTTAACAAGAGCACGGGCAATAGCCACTCTTTGCATTTGACCACCAGAGAGTTGGTTTGGTCTTTTCTTTTCCATGCCTTTAAGACCAACTTTAGCCAAAGCTTGATACGCTCTTTCTTTTCTCTCTTTTTTACTGACACCTGCGATTGTTAAAGCCAGTTCAACGTTTTTAGAAATGGTTTGGTGACCGATTAAGTTATAGGCTTGGAAAACAAAACCAATTGAATGGTTACGATATGTATCCCAATCACGGTCGTTATAGTTCTTGGTGGATTTGTCTTTGATGATGAGATCACCATCGCTATAACGGTCTAAACCACCGATGATATTTAAGAGTGTTGTTTTACCACATCCAGAAGGGCCTAAGATTGCCACGAATTCGTTGCGGCGAAAAGAAACAGTTACACCACGAAGGGCCTTAACTGGATCTTGATCTTTCATGATGTAATTCTTTTTAATATTTACTAATTTAAGCATGGTCTTTTTACCTTATGAGTGCATGATATATAAAAATAAAGTGCATGTCAATAAAGTTGCACTTTATATTTTTATCTTTGAAAGGATATGTTCAACTTTTAGAGATGATCAGCGATTGTCCAAGTATCGTCTTCTTCTTCCAAGATGTTGTTTTTAAGTGGATAGTCTCTTAAAGTGCCCGCTTCTAAGCCCACATTGTAAACGATTTTATTGAGTAACATACGAGCGTGAAGAATGACAATAAGGAAGACGATTAGCATGTAAATAGTAATCGCATAGAAGGTTAAAGCAGCATAGAGGAAAATGATGTAGTAGGCAAACGCTTGTCTTAAGGCGAAATAAAGGACTAAGAAGACACAGCCAATACCTAAGGCGATAAGAGCGCCTAATGGATATGGGCGAGAAATCTTTTGATAGAGTCTTTCACCTCTTTTAACAGTGTGATAGGAACTATCTAATCTCTCTTTATCTCTTTCAAAAGTTAAACCAACTTTACCATTTGGTAATTCTTCTTTATCTTCCGCGAGAGTCCAGCCAAAAGAAGCATAGAAATCTATGGTCTTGTCAACTTTCTTGGCTTTTACTTTGACGTACTTACTTTCCATACTTAGCTTTCAATTGTTTAATTTTATCTTCAGCTTCTTTTACTATTGTATCTTCATTTTGAAGATATTTCATCAATTGTCTACTGCGATAGTAAAACAGCAATGTATCAGCGAGTAATAAAACCATTGATGGAATGAGGAAAAAGAAGAGGTTCTTTTTAGCGTCAAAAGTGTCTTTCATCACTAAGAAAAGGATTAAAAAGACAGTCATGATGATAAAAGCAATAGAGACTGGGACCGCTAAAACCCAGAAAGGTAATAGATGCGGAGAAGTCTCTTTTTCAATCTCCACCATTTCTTGATAGTAAGGAACGTTTTCGTCCCTTTCAAATGTCAAAATTGAAGGGGCATTTTCCTTTTTTTCTTCATTAATTAATTTCCAATCAAATAGACCCATCAAATATACTGAACGAGTCACACTAAATGAATTAACTTTTCTTGTACATTTTTCCATATATTTCATTGTATTATTTTTTCTATTATTTTAGCAACTTTATTATATAAAAATTTCCAAATATAACATTTTTTTGAAATTTATTTTGTATGTAACATTTTCTTATGTTACACTTGCAACGGATATAAGGAGGTCATTCATATGATTTCTCGCAAACATAGCACAAAGGATTACATCACGATTTCGCTATACTATCTCATGTCGAAATATGATTACGAATCAATCAGTGTAACCGATATTTGTTCTAAAGCTCGCGTATCTAGAATGTCTTTCTATCGTTACTTCAATAATAAAGAGGATATCTTTATCAATTACTGTGACGAAAGATTTGAAGACTTCTTCCAGATCATCAA
>CACZNF010000039.1 GCA_902782395.1 uncultured Erysipelotrichaceae bacterium
GTTTTTAATTGATAGCATATAGGCCTCCTAACAGATGCGTATTAATACGATTAGTACACTCTGAAAAACATTATATGACGATTAATATAAACCTGTCTATAAATTCTTTATAAATTATTATTTTTTGATTTAATTGTTAAAAAGTGATGAAAAATCAGCGTCTGAAAATATTTCAAAGACATAATGAGCATCCTTATCAATGAATCTCTTTTTGCCGACGACATAATAATAGGCGCCTCTAATTTCAAATCTATGAGTTGCTTCGTAGTGTTCATTTGAGCTAATGACTTTCTTTGTGAAAAGGAAATCTTCTGGATGATTAATTATCGTTACATCTTCACCCACAAGAGAGTGCATACCTAACGATTTAACTGCACTATCAAAGAAGTATGACTTAGAATCCGCTTTGTTAGTGTCAGCATTAATAATGACTTCTTGGCCGGTATAATATCTGTAATTTATATATAAATATTTACCCACAATCTCAAAGAAGAAATTACCTTTATCAGTCTTTAAGATATATGTGTAATGTTTAGTGGATTCAAATAAGAAACTACTAGGATCTATTTCTGCAAAATAGTTATCAAAACCATATGTTACTGTGGATAAACTAGTTTCACTAGTGAAGGCGTATAGCGTGCCGATACCATAATTACCATCAGAAACACTTGTTCCTGGTAATTCTTCTTTAATGTTTAATTCATTGATTACGGGTTCGTTTTCTTTTGGCCAACCAATTAGTTCTCCAAGAGTGTGTTGTTTAAATGGCAAAGCATTGTCATCTAAAAGATTAAATACTAAAGTCTTTTCAAATCCTGAGAATTCTAGTTTCAAAGTGGAATTTCTGAGGTTTCCTGCAAAGCTGAACATATATAAAAATGGATTTTTTGACTTCTCTATTGATACGCTTACGTTAGATGGTGAAAAGCTCACAGGAGTACTTAAAGAACCTGGATAAACTGTTTGCAATGTTTCCTCAACATCAACATGCAATAAGTAATTGTATGTTTTATCCACATTATAAGTGTACTTATCGCCTTGCTTATTGACCGCGACTGGTGTGTTATTAGGATCCGCAAAAGTCAGTTTGACATCCATATTAGCGATATTAAAATAGTTATCCCATTTGATATCAACTACACCATTTTTATATTCGAGTTGACCTTCGCCATAATGATCATCGTTATAACGTTTATTAGTTTTAAAAACTCTTAATTCTTTATCTTTTATTTCAAAATAGAGACCATAGACATTGATATAGGTTCGCTCATTGTTAAATATCTCTTTTTTATTTTTATAATCAAAAATTCTTAAGTATGTCCGTGTAGAGCCAGAATTGGTTCGCTCAGTAAAACAAAAATCACGATAACCATCATCGTTAGCGTCGTATAGATAAAGCGCCATCCCTATGTCAGCGAAAGCATTTCCTAAAGGGTCAATAATTTTGCCGTCGTCCACTTTAAAATAGTCACTGCTAAATTCCTTGACAGTGAAGTTTAATGTTTCAGGATAGCCATCATCTAAATAAGCATCATACACTTTAGTGGCTTCAATTTTTTCAATAGGATCAAAGGAAGGTGTATAACAGGATGTTGGTGTGGGCTTGTAGTAAGTTTGTGAGCCTTTAGAACACCCGACGATTAAAGGCAAAGATAGAAAAGCTACTAATAGACGTAAGAATGTTTGTTTTTTCATCAATTTGCCTCCTTAAGTTTTATACACCATAAAAGATGCTTTCACCTATTAGACAAATAATGAGCGTCAATCTGCTAAAAAAGTTCTGTTTATATCGAACTAATTGTGTTTATCTAAGGACTAAACTTATTAATATCAGGAGTTCCACAAAAAAAGAAAACCACCCGAAGGTGGCTTCCCTAAGATTAAACTTGTTTGACTATGACTTCTTGGCCGTTATAATCAACTGAGTATTTGTGTTTGGTGTCAACCTCTTGTGAAATAATCTTATTCGCAATAATGGTCTCCACTTTATTCTGGATGAATCTCTTAATCGGTCTCGCACCATAGATTGGTGAATAAGCACTATCGAGGATCCAACTCTTTAAAGCGTCAGAGAATTCAAACGAATAATAAGATTCTTTTAATCTATCATTGAGATTGTTAAGCATCTTATCAACAATCTTAGATTGAGTCTCTTTAGATAATGGGGAGAAGTACACTATTTCATCGATACGATTTAAGAACTCAGGCTTAAAGGTTTGATGTAATAATCCTTCCACTTTATCTCTTTCATTATTGAGGAGATATTCACTACCTAAATTACTAGTCATGATGATAATCGTATTCTTGAAGTCCACGACTCTTCCTTGACTATCGGTAAGTCTCCCATCATCTAACATTTGTAGTAACAAATTAAAGACTTCGGGATGAGCTTTTTCGATTTCATCGAATAAGACGATAGAATAAGGATTTCTTCTCACTTTCTCCGTGAGTTGTCCGCCTTCTTCATATCCGACATATCCTGGAGGGGCACCAATAAGACGAGAAGTGCTATATTTCTCCATATATTCACTCATATCGATACGGATGATATGACTCTCCGAATCGAACAAGGATTCCGCCAAAGCACGAGCGACTTCGGTTTTACCCACACCAGTAGGACCTAAGAACAAGAAACTACCGATGGGTCGATTGCTATCTTTAATCCCCGCTCTCTGACGGAGAATCGCATCGCTAACTAAAGTTAAAGCTTCGTCTTGACCGATTACTCTCTTTGATAAAGTCTTCTTTAAATCGAGAACTTTCTCTCTATCGCCTTTTTCAATCTTGCTGAGAGGGATGTTGGTCATACGAGAGATAATCTTCGCGATTTGTTCTTCATCCACGACTTCGGATAAGAGTTTCTTCTCGCTTTGAGAATTATCGTTCTCTTTTAATTTCTTCTCTAATTCTGGGATGATCTTATATTGTAATTCACCCGCTTTTTCGTATTCGGAATGACTTAAAGCGACATCCAAATCAAACTTCGCTTTTTCGAGTTTCTCTTTTATGTCTTTAACTTTGAGAATTTCATCTTTCTCAGTTTTCCATCTCTTCTTGAGTTCGTTATCTTTCTCGTTAAGAGAAGAGAGTTCTTTTTCGACATCCGCGAGTCTCTTCTTGCTCGCTTCATCACTCTCCTTCTTTAAAGCAGCCTTTTCAATCTCTAATTGCCTAATCTTTCTCTCTAATTCATCGAGTTCGCTAGGCATAGAGGCGAGTTCCACTTTGATGGAAGCACAAGCTTCATCCACTAAGTCGATAGCTTTATCAGGAAGGAAACGAGATGTTAAATAACGATTGGATAAACTTGCCGCGGCGATTAAAGCATTATCGGTAATCTTCACACCATGGAATGATTCGAACCTATTCTTTAATCCTCTTAATATAGAAATAGTATCTTCCACAGTCGGTTCATTGATAAGAACGGGTTGGAATCTTCTTTCTAGAGCGCGGTCCTTTTCAATATATTCACGATATTCTTTTAATGTCGTCGCCCCGATACAATCGATTTCTCCTCTCGCAAGCATCGGTTTGAGCATGTTAGAAGCATCAAGGGCACCATCCGCTCGACCGGCGCCGACAATGAGGTGGATCTCATCGATAAAGAGAATGATTTTGCCTTCGCTTTCCTTAATTTTATTAAGGACTGCTTTTAATCTCTCTTCAAATTCACCACGGTATTTTGCACCCGCTACTAATGCGCCCATATCTAATTCATAAATAGTTTTATCCTTAAGTATGGTCGGCACATCATCTTTGACGATACGTTCCGCAAGACCTTCAAGTATTGCGGTTTTACCAACGCCAGGTTCACCTAAAAGAATGACGTTGTTTTTAGTTTTTCTGGCTAATATTTCAATGATTTTTCTAATTTCCTCATCACGACCGATGACGGGATCAATTTTCCCTTTCTTAACTTCTTCGTTAATGTTACGGCCAAATTTTTGAAGGACATCTTTATCATTTTCATAGTCAGGCATTTGTTCCATTTGCATAAATTAATCCTCCTTTTATAACTCTATTGTAGCACAAAATTAGCACTCGTTAAGTGAGAGTGCTAAAAATTTTATTAATAACTATGTTATTATTTTTTTGCATTTTATCTAGAAACACCCTTTTTATGTTCAAAAGCTTTGCAGTAAACAAGTTATAAAAATAAGAAAAAATGCCCATTTCTGAGCATTTTTGCGGTTTTTCGCATATTCCACTTTGTATCAAAGTATGTATACGATTATGGCACGCTTGAGGCGACTCGAACGCCTGACCCACAGCTTAGAAGGCTGTTGCTCTATCCAACTGAGCTACAAGCGCATGTCAGCGATAACTATATTAAATAAAAGTTAGTAGGTTTGCAAGAATTTAATGGAGTTTATTGTATAAAAGCTCCGCGACATCCTTAGGAAGGAGCTGACTAAGTTCTTCCACAGTGGCCTCTTTCAAGAGGTTGATATCAGGATAAGCTTTATTGATAAGCTCTTTTCTTTTAGAACCGAGACCTTTAATATCATCAAGCAATGATGACTTCATGTTCTTATTTCTTAATGATTGATGGAAAGTAATCGCAAAGCGATGGACTTCATCTTGCATTCTAGTGAGCATAAAGAAGATGTTTTTATTTTCGATATCGTAAATATTTCCATTAATGTCCATTAATCCCGCGGTTTGGTGTTTATTGTTTTTCACTAAGCCAAAAAGATTAATGGAAACTTCCGCTTTTGCTAAAGCAAGAGAAGCCGCTTTGATTTGGTTAAGACCACCATCGACCAAGATTAAATCTGGAAGAGTTTGTCCTTCATCTTTCATGCGTTTGTATCGACGATAAACAATTTCTTCCATGCTCTTGAGGTCATCCCTAGCCTCATCGTGTTCAATGTGATATTTACGGTATAACTTTTTCGCCGGTTCACCATTAATAAACACTACCGCCGCGCCGACTGGGGAGGAACCTTGTAAATGCGAGTTATCAAATAGTTCAATTCTTAATGGTGTTTCAATATTAATGATATGTCCTAACTCCTCTAGCTGAGCTAGCTTATCACTATCAAGCTTGCTAGAAAGGAAATACTCATCTAAGGCGTTATTCGCGTTTTGTTTCGCGGTTAAAATCAAATCATGAATCTTGCCTTTGGAAACACTATAAATATTTGGATCAATTAAATCAGAGAGTAAGTCCACGACTGTTTCGTTATTAATAACCACTTCTTGAGGATATGGAACATTTTGGTAGAACTGGAGAATAAGGTCTGCCACTTGTTCTTCGTTATTATCAAATTCTTCCACAATATAGACTTTTTTATCCAAAAGCGTCCCTCTACGGAACAAAAGAACGGCGAGCGATAAATAACCCTCTCTTGTGGAAAAGGCGAAAATATCGCGGTCTTTTTTATCATTAGTCTCGACATTTTGCTGAATGTTGATGTGATTAATCGCATCCAAAACGGTTTTATAGTCTTTCGCAGCCTCGTAATCCATCTTCCTAGAAGCTTCTAGCATCTTATTAGTGATATCTCTTTTGACATCAGCGTTATTTCCACGCATAAAGGATTTGACTTGTTCACGCATCTCATCTTCTTTTTCTTTAGGGATATCGTTAATACAAGGGGCTAAGCATTGACCCAAGTGGTAATATAGGCACGCAGTACTAGGAATATTTTTACATTTCCTTAAAGGAAAAATCTTGTTTAATAAGTCGATTGTTTCATAAGCTGAACTACTTCTTGGGAAAGGACCAAAGTAATCGTAGTTTTTATCTTTGGTGTTTCTTTTAATTTGTAAATATGGATAGCCAGTCTTTCTAATAGCGATATATGGATAATGACTACCATCCTTTAGAAGGATATTAAACTTTGGATAATGCGTTTGGATGAGATTCATCTCAAGGATGAGAGCTTCTTTTTCGTTATTAGTAATAATCGTTTCGAAATATTCCGCTTCAAAGGCCATCTTAGCGACTTTGCCCACTTGTGGTCTAAGAAAGTATTGGCTCACTCTTTTATAGAGGTCTTTGGCTTTGCAATTCTTTCTTTCATTATTTAAAGAGCACCACTGTGCAGCCTCCACCGCCTTCGTGTTCTCCACCTGGGCGATAAGTTAAATCTTTTTGGGTGGCTAAATATTCTCTTGTCATATTGCGGAGCGCGCCACTACCAAAGCCATGAATGATTCTTACTTGTGATAAGTGTTTTAAGCGACAGTTATCTAAATATTTGGTCAATGCGTTTTTAGCTTCTTCTAAACGCATGCCAATCATATTGAGTTCGATGCCCACTTTAGTGTTGATGGCTAAATCATAATTAGTCTTCTTCACTTTACTAGTGCCCACTTTTGGTTTGGACACTTTGTGTAATTTGTTTTTATCGACATCAAAAGAGAAGCCAGAGTCAGAGACGATATGGGCTTTATTGCCTTTAATTCTCATGACTTTGCCGTTTAAGTTCATGCTTGGAATAGAAACATAGTCATTAACGTTAATCTCTTCGTTATAGACTTCTTCCTCTTCTCTTTCCTCTAATTCTTCGAGTTCTTTTTTAAGTTCGATGACTTCGTGAACTTTCATATCAGAGTTATGCATTTTAGAAATGATATCGGAAATTTCTTTCTTTGCTTTAGCAATGAGTTCTTCTTTTTCCTCTTTAACGTCTTTCATCATGTTTTCTTTTTTAGATTCAAAGAGTTCCTCATCGTTATTAAGTTTCTTTTCTCTTCTATCAAGATCCGCTTGTTGTTTTTCTAAAGCGTCTTGTAATTTATTTGCTTCTTCGACTTTCTTTTGCAGAATATCTAAAAGTTCACTAGTGTCATTAGTTTCATTTTGTTTTAAGAAAGCATGGGCTTTTTCAATAATCTTAGCGTCTATTCCATATCTAGACGCCACTTCTAAAGCATAGCTTTTACCTGGTACACCTTGTTTAAAACGATAGGTTGGTTTGAGGTTTTCTTCATCAAATATCATTGATGCGTTAGCGATGTTTTTGCTTAAGAAGGCATATTCTTTCATCGCTGCAAAGTGTGAGGAAATCATCGCCAAAGCGTGTTTCTCTTCTAAATATTTAGTAACTTCCACAGCGAGAGCTTCACCTTCTTTAGGGTCAGTACCTGTACCAAGTTCGTCTAACAAGACTAGGTCTTTACCACCGACTGCGTGAATGATTTCACCAATTTGGGAAATATGAGCGGAGAAGGTTGATAGATTATCACTTAATGATTGGTTATCACCAATATCGATAAATATATGTTTAAAATAACCAATCTTGGCTTGACGGACTGGCACCATTAAGCCAGATTGATGCATGAGGGTTAACAAACCCACTGTTTTTAAAGAGACAGTTTTACCACCAGCGTTAGGACCAGAAATAATGATGATTGGTTCTTCTTCACTTAATGCATAAGAATTAGCCACCACTTTCTTAGGATCGATTAATGGGTGTCTAGCGGATTCTAAAATAACTTCTTGTTTATCACTACATTCAGCGATATCGCCGTTTATTTCATTTCCATACATCGCTTTAGCGCTTAAGAAGTCTAATTTCGCAATAATCTTGTTATTAGTGATGATTTCTCCTTCTTGAAGGAGCACTAAGGCGGTTAGGGCTTTTAAAATCTTTCTAATCTCTTCATTTTCTTGCACTTTTAAAGCAGTGATTTCGTTATTAATTTGAACAATTTCTAAAGGTTCAATGAAGGTAGTATTACCACTATCGGAGACGTCATAGACGATACCAGAGACTCTGCTCTTATCCACTGTTTTAACTGGTAAAACAAAGTGACCATCACGGATGGTAATATTGTCGTCATTTAAATACTTACCATATGCGAAGGCTAATGAAGCAATCTTACTTTGTAAGGTAGCCTCAGCTTTCTTTAATGATTTACGAATTTGATTTAAATCAGGAGAAGCATTATCCGCGACTGTTAATGAATTAGTGATGACACGGTGAATTTCTTTTTCTAAATTACTTAAATCAATAAAGCCGCTTGTCATCTCATTAGTGCGAGGATACATGTTATCTAGTTTCTTAAGAAACGCACTGATTTTACCAATCGTTAAAACATCTTCCGCAATAAGAGATAAGTCTCTTGGTGTTAATAGACCAGTTTTCTTTGCTAAATCAATTAACACTAAGGCGTTAGCGGAAGTATGGATAGGTAAAGGACCAAATCTCACGATGATGGAACTAATTTCCTTTAAATCCTCAAGAGCGTTTTTAACAGCGTCCGCACTATCGTACATCTTGAGTTCATCGATATAGACTTTAGCGAGTTCGGTTTTCGCATATTCTAAGAGATGGTCTTTAATTTTATTAAATTCAAATGTTTCGTAAATGTTTTGCATACGCTTTATTTTAGCATAACAAAAATAAATTTTTCATAGTTAAAAAAGTGATATGATATTTAATATGAGCAAAGAGATTGTTTCATTCCCTATTACAATTGAACAAACAAGTGAAATCATGACCTTTTATCGTGCTTATGAAAAGGTAAATAATGGGGCTTATATTCTCTTTCAAGCGGAGTATTCTGGTGTCATTATCACCATCTATCACGATAAAAAAGGTAAACACAAAATTGTCTTTATGGGTCAAGATGCTTTAATTGAGGCTAAAAAATGGAATGAAAACGCTGAAGTAAAAGAAGAAAAGAAAGAAGAGCCTAAGGGCTGGCTTTGTAAAGATAACCAAATTGGTAGCGACGAAGTCGGTGTCGGTGATTTCCTTCTTCCTGTCGTTGTTGTGGCCGCTTTTGTGCGTGGTAAAGACCTCAAAGATTTAGAACTATTCGGCGTTAAAGATAGCAAGAAACTCACTGATGAAAAGATTAGAGAAATTGCCCCCGCTTTGATTAAGAGATTCCATATCTTTAGTAAACTAAAATTACCAAACGATCACTATAATGAATTAATCGCAGAGGGCGAAAACTTGAAGAGCATCAAAGCCAAGATGCATAACCGCGCCTTGCTTAATGTCTTTAAGAAAGTTCCTGATACGAGAAATATCTTCGTGGATCAATTTGTGGCAGAATCTAAATACTTTGCTTATTTAAACGACCCAAAAGAACAAAAGATTATTAACATTACCTTTAAAACCAAAGGTGAATCATATTATCCGTGTGTTGCTTTAGCAAGTTGTATTGCTAGATATGCCTTTTTGTTAGAAAAAGACGCCTTAGAAAAGAAATATGCAGGAAATCGAAAATTAAAAATGATCGAACAAGAAAATTTAGAATTACTTCAAGAAATAAC
>CACZNF010000040.1 GCA_902782395.1 uncultured Erysipelotrichaceae bacterium
CTTAATGCTATTGAATTGAGCACATCTATAATATAAGCCTTGTTTAATAACACCATTGGGTACGAGGTTTGATTTCCAACCACCTGTGTCACGGAAGTTAATAACGCCTTCGATACTCATATTGCGTGGAGCGGTATCAGCAACTTGATATTCCTTAACAGTAGCGGTCGCTAAAGCTTCTTCGCTAACTGCGGCTCTATAGTAGTATTTAACGCCAACTTCAGCGTTATAGAAATCGTATGACTTCTTTGTGCTTGTTACTGTTTGAGCGTCAGCAAATGTGTTGTCTTTTGAGACTTGCACATAGTATGTTTGAGCGTCAGCAAGTTCTGCGAATGCTAATTCCAAGGCCTTAGGTTGTGATAAATCTGGATGTGATCGATGATCTTCAGCATTAACATTAGGGATGTATGCTTTAATATTTCTCCAATCTGGATCTTTGAGATAAGAATACTGTAAATCAGTATGGATATCATTTTCAGGAGCGGTAAGCTGTAAGGCTACACCACTTGGGCCAGCTTGAGAAGATGATGAACTAGATGATTTTGAACTGCTTGGAGTTGATTGTTGAGATTGTTCAGAACTTTGACTATCTGTGGTTTGTTGACTCTCTGGTTCAGATCCCTTTGATTCAGAAGAAGGAGCAACTGGTTGATTACACGCAGATAAAATTAATGAACTGAGCATTAAAACGAACAATGCTTGTTTTTTCATAACTATTTACCTCTTATGGGTTTATTTTTCCATTTTTAATTTATTGAACACATGATTATTCTACTTTTTATATAGGTTTATTATGTGGCAAAACAAAACCAGGCACCGAAGCGCCTGGTTCTATTAATTGGTTAGTAACTCAACTTAATTAGTCAACGTAGATTAATCTAACGAGTTTGTCAGAAATTAATCTTGTGCCTTGATTACCGTGAGTATATTCGAATTCGATTGCACCTTGTGTGACATCAACAGTACCGATTTCGACAAATGTGCATACTGGAGCTTCTTTGAGAAGTGAGTTGAAAGCAACATCGCCAAGAGAGATTGTACCTTGTGCTTCACCAACTTTAATGGCGTAACCAGTGCCAAATTTTTGACCGCCGTTGTATGCGCTGTAAGCAAAGCTCATATATAATGCAACTTTACCAGCTTTTGGCATATTGAGATTCCACTTGAAGGCGAATTTTTTTGTAACTTTCATATCGCCATCAATAGCAGCAGCGTTATCGCCTGTGAAACCATCGAATTGGATACCTGTTTTGTCACAACCAGCACATGTAAGTGGGGAGACACCATTAGCATCTGCATCACCGACTGTCCATTCGTGTTCATGTGGTGGGACATATGTTTCACCAGTAATTGTGGCATCACCCTTGAAGATAACTCTTAATGGGTTATCAAATGTAACACGGTAGCCAATATTACCTTGTCTGATGTAAATCATGTTAGCACCAGCTTTGAGGTCGAATGTGCCTAAAGGCATATATTTACCAGCTGTTTTATCTAAGACATCTTGCATTTTGTCTTCGCAACCCATTGGTTGGAATGCACCTTCGTTAACTTTAACGTAATATCTCCATGCATCTTCTGTGTCTTTATCAGCGTTGTTATCTGTCATGGTTTCATTACCACGGATCTTCATGTTGTAGAAGTATCTTTCAGCGTTGTTGAATTCAGCACCGACTTCAATCTTAGCACCTTTAACTTCAGCGGAAAGGTTGACTTTGAATGCGATAACTTTGCCTTTATCTAATTTGTATGTATTAGCGGCTTTGAATGCTGTATCTTGATCGCCTAAACCAAAGGCTTCTGGTTCGCCTTCAGCGCTTGTTTTAGAAGAAGCATAAGCGCCAGAGATGTCTTTCATTTCGACCATCGCAGCTTTTTCACCTGTGAAGGAATCGACACCAAGACTGACTGGTTTGCCATCTTCGTTAACTTTTGTTTCGGTAACTTTGTAATTAACAACGTGTTCATGTGGACCGAAGCCAACAAGAGCGAAGTTGTACATATCTGTTCTGAAACCACCTAAGTTGTAGATTTCGACTTCGTGAGCACCAGCGGTTAATGCTGGAAGTTGACCTGGGAATTGATACCAACCGGTATTATCTTTCCAAGATTGATTTGTGTTATCTTCTGGAATGATATAAACGTTACCATCGAGTTTAATACCATAACGAGTAGCTGGTCTTTCTAAAACTGGATCACCAGAGGCTTGTGGGACATATTCATAACCCTTAGCGTTGTCATCTTCGTATCTAGCGAAGACATCGTTTGTGTCGGTTCTCTTTGCCATTTTGACTAAGAGATTAGCGTTTTCGACTGCTTCTGGGAGGTAGACGTTGTAGACGATGTGGCAACCTTTCTTGGTTACATCAGCGTCTTGATAGTTAGCTGTAGAACTGAATCTAATGGCTTTACCACTTGCTCTACTTTCTGGACCAGAAGTTGATCTTTCTGTTGTTTTGGTCTTGTCATAATCTAAAGCGCTCCAAGCAACTGCGTACTTGTCGCAATCTTTACATTTGTACATTTCTTCAGCAACAGCGCCTTCTTCTTCTAAGACGTCAACCTTTTCAGAACCTTCTAAATCGTGAATGTGGATTTGAGGTGCTGGAGTTGTGGATGTGGATTGACCACCACCAGATGTTGATGGGTTAGTTGATGGGTTAGATGTTGGTTGAGATGTTGGTTGAGATGTTGGATTACCGGAAGAATCTGGTACTTTAGACTCAGATGTCTTTCCGCCGGTCTTACAACCTGTCAACGCCATCGCTAACATCACGCCAGCGATTGTTAAGATTTTTGTTTTTTTCATAAATCTTTTCGCAACGTAAAGTTGCATTTTTCCTTTCTTTCAAAGAGTTTTGTCATTATCTACCGTGCTGGACTCTTTTCAAAACCAACAAGGCAAAAGAACAAAAAAACAGAATTTTATGCAAATATGTTTTTCTTCATACCTTATCTTAAGATTGCCACGCATGTACGTGTATGCTTATCTTGCGATATTATAGGGTATGTTTTTGCTTTTCACTTTTCCTTATTATCAATATTATTCTTGTGTTAATCGTGCTTTTTTTATCGAGAAACATTTGGCCATTTTTAGTTGAAAAAGTTGAACATAAAAAACCATCGGGCTTTCAACTCGATGGTTTTTATTGATTTTGTAATGCTTAATTACTTGCCGAATAAGACATCATTAACGATGGCTTCGAGCATTTCTTGACGGCCACTGCCTGGAAGTTCAGGAGCACCCATCTTGCAAGCGTAATCAGATAATTCTTTTAAGCTTGTTTGGTTATTTAAGATCTTTTGACCAACTTCTGTGTTGTGGAAAGAAGAGTACTTCTTTTCGATGAATTGATCAATACGACCATCTTCGATGATTTGAGCTGCTTTGATTAAACCTAAAGCGAATGTATCCATACCTAAGATGTAGGCAAGGAACATATCTTCCATTGTGTAGGATGGACGACGTGTTTTGGAGTCAAAGTTGAAACCACCTGTTAAACCACCATTCTTTAAGACTTCGTACATACATTGTGTAGCACTGTAGACATCGAATGGGAATTCATCTGTATCCCAACCTAAGAGCATATCGCCTTGGTTAGCATCGATAGAACCTAACATACCATTAATGGCGGAGATTCTTAAATCGTGTTGGAATGTATGACCCGCTAAAGTAGCGTGGTTAGCTTCGATGTTCATCTTGAAGTCTTTGTCTAAGCCGTGGGCTCTTAAGAAGCCAATAGCTGTCGCGGCGTCGAAGTCATATTGGTGTTTCATTGGTTCTTTTGGTTTTGGTTCGATGTAGAAGTCACCTTTGAAACCGATGGAACGGCCATATTCAACAGCCATCTTCATTAAACGAGCAATGTTTTCTTGTTCGAATTTAACGTCTGTATTGAGTAATGTTTCGTAACCTTCACGACCACCCCAGAAGACATAACCTCTACCACCTAATTTAACAGTGATATCTAAGGCTTTCTTAACTTGAGCAGCAGCGAAAGCGAAGACGTCCGCACTATTTGTAGAACCAGCACCGTTGCAGAAACGTGGGTTGCTGAACATATTGGCGGTACCCCATAAGCACTTAATATCTGTGCCTTTCATCTTCTCTAAGATGTAATCGGAGATTTCGTCTAATTCTTTGTTTGTATCTTTGATGTCTGCGCATTCTGGAACTAAGTCAACATCGTGGAAGCAGAAATATCTGATACCGAGTTTCTTCATGAATTCGAAACCAGCATCAACTTTTGCTTTAGCGTGTTCCATTGTGCCAACTTTAGCACCAAAGCTCTTATCGGCTGGGCCAGCACCGAACATATCGACACCAGTCGCACCAAGGTTGTGCCACCAAGCCATAGCGAATGGAAGGTGTTCTTTCATTGGTTTGCCTAAAATCATTTGGTCCGGATTGTAGTAATGGAAGGCGAAAGGATTCTTGCTTTCTTTACCTTCAAATTTAATTTCCGGAATATTTGGAAAAATTTCTTTCATATGTATACCTCTTCGATATGATATTGACATATCAAAATCATAAATAAAGTGACTTTCTTGCTAATATAAAGCGTATTTCAATATGAGAGTATTTATGATATATAATTTTTAATTATATGCGCTATATATTTATATGGATAATTAAACGATAGAAAAATTCATTTTATTTTTTAAAATAACCGGTTTTCAGTATTTTCACACAAATAGTGTTTACACTTTTAAACAATATTTGTAAAATAGTTTGACTGCGAGGTAAACAAAATGAAAGAAAGAACAAAAGAAGTAGTTAGAGATGGATTTGGCTCATTAATTAGTAATGCTGCAGCGTTAAGAGGGGCAAAAAGTGGCCCATTCTGGCTCACATTATTATTCTTCATTTTCTCTTTATTATTACCAATCCTTCCAATCTTCGTTACACAAGCAAACACTAAAGGTTCTAGTTTCTTAGGAAACAATAGCTATAGTTTAGAAAAATATCTTCCATCTATTGGTTTAGATTTAAAGAACCAAGGTTATGAATTCCATATTACAGAAGAACACGAACTTGAAATCTATAAAGATGACAAGAACGTTTCATTAGCCGAATACACAACTTCCGCACCTTTCGCAGTATATGAAAATCAAGTTAGTAAGCAATATGACTTTGTGGTTTATGTGAGCAATGAAACAGGTAGTAAAGAAAAGAAAGCTTTCAATACTGCAGTAAGTTCTAATAAGTACACATTAAACACCACCACAAAATCTGAAGAAAAAGATGGTACATATATCCCAAGTTATATGATTCTTTTTAAGAATTCCATTTATGTTGCTATTTACTCTAAGGACGCCACTACCGCTGTGACTGGTTCCTATATGGGTGACTATAAGACAATGGAAGCAACCAATGAAGGTTTAAGCAAATTCTTAAAGGTTACTGATAAAGACGGTAAAGAAGTGGCCGCTAATATTTATGATAATAACTACACCGATGGTGTGTTCAAAAACTTTAAAAAAGTCATGGATAGATCCTACGACACCTTAAAGATTCAAAATATGTGGGGCACAAGTGGTATCTACTTAGGTATCTTCGCTGGCTTAAGCATTGTTATGGGCTTCATTATGTGGATCTTAACCCGTGGTAAGAATAATCCAAACAATTACTTCACTCCATGGTTAACACAAAAAGTTGAAGCAAGATTAGCCTTAGCACCAGCGCTTATTACCTTAGTGTTAGGTTTCTTCTTACCTCAATATATCCCAATCGCTTTTATCGTCACATTAGGCTTAAGAGTGATGTGGATTTCAATGAAGGAATTAAGACCTTTACAAAACTAATCACCGTAGTCACTACCACGTGATTTATCTTCAGCGTAAATCTGAAGAGCGTCAGTGACATCAGTGACTTCTAGGTAAATATAGTTGTCTATTTCCGTTAACGGATTCTCAAAGTTACCGGTAAAGACAACTTTTTTATTTCTCTTCACTAGTTCCATCATGACTGGTTCTAAGTAAAATGACTCACCACTCTCTAAGAAATATAAAGCGGAGAAGGGATTGCTCTTATCTTCTTCTTTTCTTAAATCTTTGAATTCTTCATAGTCTCTCATTTGTGGTATACCTCATTCCTATTTATTTTAAACGCGCGATAGATTTGTTCTAATAAGATTAATCTCGTCATTTGATGTAAGAAGGTCATATTTGATAAAGACAATCGGTCGTTGCAACGATTCTTTAATTCATCACTTAGACCATATGAGCCTCCGATGACAAAGGAGATATTTGATCCCCCTAGAACAAATTTATCTTCTATATATTTAGCGAATTCTTCACTAGTTAATTGTTTTTTAACTAAATCTAAACCAATTAAGTATTCGTTGTTCTTTAACTGTTTAAGTATCTTTTGTCCCTCTTTATTTTTGACATTTTCAATATCCTTAGGACTTGGATTATTTGGGACACCTTCATCATCCACTTCGACGATTTCCACTTGCGTGTAGGCCTCTAAGCGTTTGAGATATTCATTAATGCCTTGTTTTAAATAGGCTTCTTTTAAGTGCCCAATTGCGTAAATCTTAATCTTCATGAGGTAAATGACCTCCTGAAAGTGATTTCCATTGGTTCGCGCACCTGATTAAATATTTATCCTTATTAATATGGAAATGCGCGAAGATCTTTTCGTAAGCTTCTAAAGCGGTTTCTGGTGTATTAGCCTCTTCAGAAAGATGGGCTAAAGTAATCTCTTTAGTGTTTTCCCCAATGATAGAGATAGAAGCAACCGCACTATCTTCATTACAAAGGTGACCATATTCCCCTAAGATACGTTGTTTTAATTCAAATGTACGTTTCGTCGCTAAAAGCATCTTAATATCATGATTCGATTCAATAATGAGATAAGTAGGATTTTTCACTAAGGGAATATTCTCTTCTAAAAAGACTCCTGTATCAGTCATATAAAATAAAGATTCTTCTTTATCCTTAATAAAATAGCCACATGGGTTTTTCGCATCATGGCTAGTTCTAATTGGGGTAATCACAAAGTCCCCGACTTTAAATGGTTTATTAACTTCCACGACATTAGATAAAGAAGAAGGAAGTGTTCCTTCTAAAGCGTACATAATCTTTGGAGAGATGAACTTTAAACCAGAGATATGGTCAGTATGATCATGGGTAAATAAGGCACCCGTGATATCGTTTACTGTTAAATTGATTTCATTTAAGCCCTCGGTTAAACGGGTTAATGAAATACCCATATCAATTAATAATACGGACTTATTTGAGACAATAATTGTAGCGTTACCTTTACTTCCAGAAGCGATGATATGATAAAACATTAGTTGCCACTATTCTCGTTAATTTCTTTCATTTGTTTGAGCCATTCTTCACTTGGTTCATCGAAACGACCGAAACTCTTATAGAAGAACAAATAAGCGTTACCTGTTTGACCATTTCTGTTTTTAGCGACGTTTACTTCAACGTAAGAGACGTCACCACCCATTGGTTCACCAGTAATTCTTTCTTTTTGTTCCTTAACCATTTCAAAACGTTCACTAGAAGAGAGATTACCTAGCTTCTTGTTACCTGCAGCGTTACTAGCGCTTGGGTTACGACTATTTTTATAATAGTCTTCACGATATAAAAGCATCA
Source organism: uncultured Erysipelotrichaceae bacterium (assembly GCA_902782395.1). The sequence goes on from CACZNF010000040.1 coordinate 7,618, forward strand.
CGACGTCAGCGTCTTGTTCGATAGAACCAGAGTCACGTAAGTCGGAAAGAATTGGTCTTTTATTTTCACCACGTTTTTCAACGTCACGAGATAATTGAGAAACGACAATAATTGGGACTTCTAATTCTCTGGCTAGTGCCTTTAACGCTAAGGAAGTCTTACGCACTTCTTCTTGACGTGAGTCACTACCTTTAGAAGAACCACCTGTGGTAATTAAACCTAAGTAGTCGACAATAATTAAACCTAAATCAGGATTTTCGGCGTGGAGCTTACGGCTCTTAGCGATAATATCCATTAATTTACCATTTGGAGAGTCATCGATATAGATTGGTAGATGACCAATCTTATCAATTGCGGTGGCGACTTTGGCGCGATCAATACCCACAAGGTTACCTGTGGTAATCTTGGTTAAGGAGACAGAAGAGTCCACACCGATAAGACGTTTAACAAGAGCTTCCGCTGGCATTTCGAGTGAGAAGATAGCCACAGGTCTATTAGTTCTGTTCGCGCTTCTATAAGCGAAGTTAAGCGCTAAAGCGGTCTTACCAACAGATGGACGAGCGGCAACGATAATCATGTCACCTGGTTGGAAACCTTGGGTGATATCGTTTAGTTTATCAAAACCCGTTGTTAAACCGGTGACACCATCCGCTTTCATTTCTTTAGGTGTTTCAATGGTCATTTTGACATTTTCCGCGACTTCTT